>JAUWHM010000145.1 GCA_030605915.1 Nitrospirota bacterium
CTTGATAAAATCATCATGGGAGAAATTTTAGGGCTTACAGATAAAGAGCAACTTGAAGTATATCAGGCGGTTGTTGATCTGGTTAAATCACGCATTGAAAAAGCCAAGAGCTTTGGAAAAAAGAAGAAAACAAAAGAGGGAATTGATATAGATGCCTTTATTAAAACGGTGATGGATAAGATTGGTGAGGAAACACTTGGCAAATTTTATAGAGAAAAGATATTGCCAACGAAGCCATTGTTCACAAAGAGGTTGCCTAAAGTATCAGGGGAGGTCAAAATCGAGCAGGATCTATATGGCTGGCGTCTATATTATTCGGGGAAAAGGCACATTGAATGTGATTCACCAGAGGAAGCCCGCTATTTCAAGGTCTTTCTTGAGGCAGGGCTGGACAAAGTAAAAGTTCCCAAAGATGAGGGTTGCTTAAAGAGCACGCTTTTAGAATTAGAAAAACTAAAGAAGAGAGCTGATAAAGCAATCAACTCATATCTTGAATCCATTATGAACACCAAAACTAGAGAAAGACTAAAACATCAACTCTGGTTAGAGATTATCAAATGAAAGGCACGGCGTATAATAAAAGCTACGTTTCACTTCGCAAAACTTGCTTTGCAAGGTTCGTAAATGCTCAGCCTTTATGCTGGGAATGTTGGTTGCCATTGGGATGAAAAGAATCTTTGTTTTATCAGGGTATTCTTCTATGCAGGTCTTTGATAGATAGTTGCATTTAGGGCTGCATTTAGGTATCATACGGTGAAACACAGCCGAAGCACCGCAAAGCAGTGCCGATTCTCAGGCAGTGCTACCTACGGCTAGCAGTACTGCTTCGCTGTATTGGCATGAACTTCACAATTAGGTTGTCATTTTGGTTGTCATCTTATGAGGTAGCGAATATGAAATAACTCAGCAGGGAGGAGATTGAGTTTATAAGCAATTGGCCTGAAAGAAGATAAACCCCTTCCTGATAGTTATAGAGATATCATCCTTTTTGAGAATTGAAATGCATGAGGGGTGGGTCCAGAATGAGTAAAACACAAGAAGAACAAAAGAATAGCGGTAGCAGTCGAAGGGCTCTGATAACTCTGATAATAAGTATCATCGCAATTGTAATATCAGGATTCGTAGGGTGGGTTATGACTAGACAGATCAAGATCGTGGACAAACAAGCGGATATCTCTGAAGAATTAAATAAATTAACTAGAGAGCAATTCGAGTTTTTTAGGAGAGAAAGAACTATACCCTTGCAGGGTAAAACTCTGGCTTGCTTTCATAACTTATCTACATACTTTAAACAAATAAAGACATTCCCTAAGGCTCCGGAGGTGCCCCCTTTAGAAACGAATGGAGAACAATATTTCTCTCCATCGGCAATAGTCTTGGAGTTCAGTGAAAAACCTAAAGAGGCAGAAGAGGCTGACATGATGTTTTTATTGGATGAGGATACGCGCCACTCGGAAGAGATGAAGGTTGTCAATGAATTCTTGCGGAAAATAGCTAACCAAGAGAACCAAGACAGGGCTGTAAAATTATTCGCCGAGAGTGGACACCTAAAATATACATTTCTCATAGAAATTTTCAACTCCAGAGAGGTAAAAGTAGATGTTACAGAGATTTCCTGTGATCGGAGTAAATGGATCCAATATCTCAAAAAGAAAAAAGGGGAAGAATATAAGGATTGGCGGCATCTCACCAGACCTACCCCCAATAGCTATTTTCCGCCCCGTATCTATTCTTTTGATAATAATGAATGGAAAGTGTGTAATATCCCCATAGAAATAAATTCAAAAACGCGGAAGTATATCTTGGTAGTCTTTGATTCAATATGGGGAAATGTTCTGGAAACTGTGAAATCGGAGTTAGAAGAAGAAAGCAAATTTATGCGTTTAAATCAGACCCTTTTGAATTACCTAAATTCTTTTCGTGGGGTTGAGATAGTTATCTGTTATGAAGATAAAAAGTTGATACTCCCTCCGTCTCCTACGGTGCCAAAACGCAAATCTATGATATTTGAGGAAGGGTTCCCATATTATAGGTTCTGGACTGAGTTTATGACTTGGGAAGCAGGCGAATCCTTTGACAATTAATGCATAAAACAAAATGAAGAAGAAAATAGCAAAACAAGAGTCGATATACCAACGAATTCGCAGTATTATTGAGGAAGCACGGGATTGGCTTTGGTATACGGTCAATACCGAGATGGTGCGCGCATATTGGCTTATCGGTAAAGAAATTGTAAAAGAGGAGTAGAGTAGGAAAAAGTCACGCAGTGCGTGGCGAATTGAAGAAGGAACGGGTGCTGATTGAGGAAAGAAAAGAATTGGAAGAAAAGTGAAAAGGATGATTGAATAGAATGAGGAAAAGTAACAAGAAAAAAGAGAGAAGAAAAGGGCTTACGGCTAAGTCGTTGGTGATTGTGGAGTCGCCAGCCAAGGCGAGGACGATCAGCAAACTCTTGGGTTCTCGTTTCCAGGTGGAGTCGTGCCTGGGACACGTGCGTGACCTCCCCAAGAGCAAGTTTGGAGTAGATGTGAAGAATAACTTCCAACCGGAGTATGTCGCTGTTCCTGGCCGCACGAAAGTAATTAGAGAGATTAAGAAGAAGGCCGATAAGGTGGACAGGATACTCTTAGCGACCGACCTGGACCGGGAAGGGGAGGCTATAGCCTGGCATCTGGCTGAGCTTCTCCCGAAAAAGGGCAGCATCTACCGCATAGTCTTCCATGAGATAACCAAGGGAGCCATCCGGGAGGCGGTTAAGAATGCTCATCAAATAGACCTAAACAAGGTCAATGCCCAGCAGGCAAGGAGAATATTGGATAGGATTGTTGGATATAAGTTAAGTCCACTGCTCTGGAGGAAGGTGGGAGGAAGGCTGAGTGCCGGGAGAGTGCAATCGGTAGCCGTTCGTCTCATCTGCGACCGGGAAAAGGAGATAGAGAAGTTCGTGCCCGAAGAATACTGGTCAGTGACAGCGAAACTAAGGGGCAAGAAAACTGACGGTAAAGAATTTGAGGCCAAGTTAGAGAAGATTGATTCCAAGAAAGCGGAGATTACCAGTGAACAGCAAGCTAAGAAGATAGTAGATGAGCTCACAAAGGAAGATTTTTCTGTCAAGGATATAAAAAGAAAGGAGAAGAGAAGGTATCCTTCTCCTCCCTTCACCACCAGCTATCTTCAGCAGGAGGCATCCAGGAAACTGCGTTTCAGTGCTTCTAAGACAATGCGCATAGCCCAACAACTCTATGAAGGTTTGGAGGTGGGTGAGGAAGGAAGCATCGGCCTCATTACCTATATGAGGACTGATTCTATTAGAATTGCGAGTGAGGCTCAAGGTGAGGCTTCCACCTATATCAAGAAGAAATTTGGAGCCGATTTTGCCCCACCTACCCCACCTCGATACAAGTCAAAGAAGGGCGCTCAGGAGGCTCATGAAGCTATTCGCCCCACCAGTATCTATCGGGAGCCCGAAAGGCTCAAATCCTTTCTAACGCCTGAGCAATACCGGTTGTATAGACTAATCTGGACTCGCTTCCTGGCCAGCCAGATGAAGCCTGCCGAGCTCAAAATAACCACGGTGGACATAGCAGCGGGAAAGTTCCTCTTAAGGGCAGGTGGCCTTGAGATTAAATTCAAAGGGTTCATGGCCGTTTACAGTATAGGAAAGTATACGGTGAAACAGTACTGCTTCGCAAGTAAAACTTTCCTTACTACTGAAAATTCCTTTCCTATACAGCAAAAAAGTTACGGTGAAGCACAGCTGAAGCAGTGCCGTAAGGCAGTACTGGCCAAAGGCCGGTATGACGAACGAAGTGAGGAATTTTCTTGTGTAGAGAACAAGGAAGAGAAAGAAGAAGAGAGAGGGGAAGAGGAGAAGATCTTGCCCGAGCTTGAAATTAGGGAAAGGCTAACGCTCATTCAGCTTCTGCCAGAGCAACATTTCACCAAGCCGCCACCCAGGTTCTCAGAGGCTATCTTGGTCAAGGCCCTGGAGGAAGAAGGGATTGGCCGACCAAGCACCTACGCCCCAATCATTCAGGTCATTCAGCAGCGCAATTATGTGGAGAAAGTCAAGGGCAGGTTTTATTCCACTGAGCTGGGCCGGACGGTGACCGACCTTTTAGTAGCTCACTTCCCGCAAGTTTTGGATGTAAAGTTTACGGCTAACATGGAGCAAGGCTTAGATGAAGTTGAGGAAGGAAGAGTGGACTGGGTGAAACTGCTCAGAGATTTCTACCAGCCGTTCAAGCTCACCCTTGTTAAGGCCACCCGGGAGATGAAGAGGGTGAAACGGCCCGAGAGAGTGACTGATGAAAAGTGCCCTCAGTGCGGTGGCGTTATGGTGGAGAAAGATGGCAGATACGGAAGATTCTTAGCCTGCCGAAATTTCCCAAAGTGTAAATATACTCAGCCGATGACCACCGGAGTGCCATGCCCGGAAGCCGGATGCAACGGGCAGATTGCGGAGCGTAGGTCAAAGAAGGGCAGGACCTTCTTTAGCTGCGATAGATACCCTGATTGTAAATTCAGCCTCTGGGATAAGCCCGTGCAGAAGGAATGTCCAGACTGTGGGGCAAAGTTTTTAGTAGAGCGTAGAGGCAGAGCCGGTCAGGTCTCTTATCAATGCAATAACAGGGAATGTGGATACAAAGAAAAAGAAGATGTCAAGGATGAGTACCGGCCTTTGGCCAGTACTGCTTCACCGTAAGAATGGAAGATTATATAAAGAAGTTCATGAACTATTTAGGGATTGAACGGAATCTATCTCCCCACACGCTAAAGAATTATCAGGGTGACCTGAGGCAGTTTTCTCGATTTTTGAAGCCCGGCTCTACTTTGAACCAGATAGATTATCTGACCATCCGGGAGTACTTAGCTCATTTGCAGGGAGTAGGTGTTAGCCGAAGAACGGTGAATAGGAAGTTATCCTGCCTTCGCAGTTTCTTCAAGTTCCTCTGCCGGGAAGGTTACTTATCCTCCGATCCCACGGCAGGAATAAGGAGTCCCCGCCTGGATAAGAAGCTTCCCAAATTCTTGGATTTAAACCAGGTGACAAAATTGGTGGAGGCTCCTTCTGAGGATGAAGTTCTTGGATTGAGAGATAGAGCCATCCTGGAGACTCTCTACAGCACCGGGATGCGGGTGAGCGAACTGGTCAGCCTGAATGCAGGCCGGATAGATTTTATTGGTGGAGCATTGAAAGTAATGGGCAAGGGAAGGAAGGAGAGGTTGACCCCCATCGGGGAGAAAGCCCTGCAGGCTATCAGGAAATATTTGGAGAAGCGTCCACAGCTACTCCTGAGGAGAAAGAGAGATATCTCAAAAGATAAGGATGCTCTTTTCCTGAATAACTGGGGAGGAAGACTTACCCGCATTAGCATTCGTCGAATAGTGAGTAAATATATCAAGAAGATTTCCTCTGAGTTGAATATCAGCCCTCACAGTCTCAGGCACACCTTTGCCACTCATCTACTCGATGCCGGGGCAGATCTAAGACATGTCCAGGAACTCCTTGGACATGTTAACCTCTCTACTACTCAAATCTATACTCATGTAACCACCCAGAGACTAAAGACCATCTACGACAGGGCTCATCCCAGAGCCTGAATTTGCTTGACAAGACCAGCCATTGCTTATAAGATTATGGAGGCAGGATTAAGGAGATAAATTATGTATCGCTCTACTACCATTCTCTCAGTAAGGCATAAGGGGAAGGTAGCTCTGGGAGGAGACGGACAGGTCACCCATGAAGCAACCATTATGAAGGCAAGGGCAAATAAAGTGCGCCGGATGGCTGAGGGGAAGGTCTTAGCTGGTTTTGCCGGGGCGGCTGCTGATGCCTTCACCCTTTTTGAAAAATTTGAGGGAAAACTTGAGCAGTATGGTAAAGACATATGTCGGGCAGCAGTGGAACTGGCCAAGGAGTGGAGGACAGATAAGATATTGAGGCGCTTAGAGGCACTCCTGGCCATAGCCGATAAAGACCATTCCCTCATCATCTCCGGAAATGGAGATGTAATTGAGCCTGACGATGGAGTCATGGCGATTGGCTCCGGCGGGCCCTATGCCCTGGCCGCCGCCCGGGCCTTAGTTAAACACTCTTCCCTTTCAGCAAAGGAGATCGTCCGGCAGAGCCTCCTCATCACCGCATCCATCTGCGTTTATACCAATGATCAGATAGTAATAGAAGAGCTATGACCGATACAAGATATAAAATAAATGGTCGCTGTCCCTATTTAAAGAGTTATGATTGATACTTTAACTCCCAAGCAGACTGTTAAGGAACTGGACAAGTATATCATCAGCCAGGATGAGGCTAAGAAGTCGGTGGCCATAGCTCTGCGGAATCGCTGGCGGCGACAGAAGCTTCCGCCGGAACTGCGGGATGAGGTTGCTCCCAAGAACATAATCATGATCGGCCCTACCGGTGTCGGGAAGACGGAGATTGCCAGGCGTCTGGCCCGCCTGGCCCAGGCTCCCTTTATCAAAGTGGAGGCTTCTAAATTCACTGAAGTGGGATATGTGGGGCGGGATGTAGAATCTATGGTGAGAGACCTAACCGACTTAGCTGTCAACATGCTCAAGGGGGAGAGAACGGAAGCAGTTAAAGATAAGGCGGAGGAGTTGGCTGAAGAAAGATTGCTTGACCTCCTCCTTCCCTCCGCTCCGGCTAAGGCTCCCACTGCCCTAACCCAACCCGAGGCCGCCGAGGAGAAAGCTCAGAGGGAGCGAACCAGGGAGAAGCTGAGGAAGCAGTTAAAGGAAGGGAAGTTGGATAAGAGGCTGGTGGAACTTGAGACCAGAGACCGTTTCGTTCCCATGATTGAGATCTTCTCCGGTTCCGGGATAGAGGAAATGGATATAAATATGCATGACATGTTCGGGAAGATGTTCCCACAGCGGATGAAGCTCCGGAAAGTGACCGTGGGTGAAGCCAGGAGGATATTAGCCCAGGAGGAGGCCCAGAAGCTAATCAATATGGATGAGGTGATCAGGGAAGCTATATTCCGGGTAGAGAACTCAGGGATAATATTCTTAGATGAGCTGGATAAGATAGCTGGCAGGGAGAAGGGAGCTGGTCCTGATGTCTCCCGGGAAGGCGTGCAGCGGGATATCCTTCCCATTGTGGAGGGGACGACAGTAGCTACCAAATACGGGATGGTGAAGACGGACCATGTCCTCTTCATTGCTGCCGGTGCCTTCCATATCTCCAAGCCATCTGACCTCATTCCCGAACTTCAGGGGCGATTTCCTATTCGGGTGGAGCTGAGCAGCCTCTCCAAAGAGGATTTTGAGAAGATACTCACCCAGCCTCGAAATGCGCTGATCAAGCAGTATAGTGCTCTCCTGCAGACGGAAGGCATCCAGATAGAATTTACTGATGAAGCCATTGGGGAGATTGCAGGCATGGCCTGGGCGGTGAATGCCCGGATGGAGAACATTGGGGCTCGGCGGCTTTACACCATTATGGAGAAGCTGATTGAGGACATTTCCTTCAATGCTCCTGATGTTCCAAAGAAAGTGACTATTGATGCTAAGTATGTCAAGAATAGGCTCTCTAACATAATCAAGGACCAGGATTTGAGCAGGTATATTTTATAATTTTATAGTTTTTCTTGCCAAAAATTTGAGGTTATGTTATACTCTGGCGAAAATTCGGAGGAGGTATGAATATATCAGTGCGCGAACTTTTAGAGGCAGGAGTTCATTTCGGCCATCAGACCAGACGCTGGAATCCCAAGATGGCCCGCTATATCTTCGGGGAAAGAGATGGAATTTACATCATTGACCTATCAAAGACAGAGGAAAGTCTGAAGAAAGCCTGTGAATTCGTCACTGAGACTGCGGGCAAAGGCGGGCAGTTGCTCTTTGTGGGAACTAAGAAGCAGGCTCAGGAGTCCATTGAATCGGAAGCTACTCGCTGCGGTATGTTTTATGTTAACCGGCGCTGGTTGGGCGGGATGCTAACCAATTTTCAGACAATACGCCGAAGTATCGACCGCTTAAGGGAACTTAAGAGAATGGATGAGGAGGGGACCTTTGGTCTTCTGCCCAAGAAAGAGGTAATTCACCTGAGCAAGGAGAAGGAGCGCCTGGAGAAGAATTTGATTGGCATTCAGGCGATGGATGGATTGCCGGGAGCCCTTTTCGTTGTCGACACCAGGAAGGAGAGGATAGCGATATCGGAAGCTAATGCGCTGGACATCCCCGTAGTAGCCTTAGTTGACACTAACTGCGATCCCGATGAAGTTCAGTTCTGTATCCCGGGCAACGACGATGCCATTAAGGCCATAAAGTTTCTCTGCGCTCAGATTGCTGATGCCGTGTTAGATGGAAAAGAGAAGCTAAAAGCTGAGGAGAAGGTTGAGGAGGAAAAAGTAGCTCGGGAAGCTAAGGTTAAGGAAGAACCAGCCAAAGAGGCCAAGGCAGAAGAGGCAGCAGGGATGAGACAAGAGAGGGAAAAGAAACCGGTCAAGAGAACAAGAAAAGCTGGGAAGGTTAAAAAAGAAGGCAAAGAGGGTAAGGAAAGTGAGTAAGAAGGTGAACATAACGCTGGATATGGTCAAAAGACTTCGGGAGATGAGCGGAGCGGGAGTGATGAGCTGTAAAAAAGCCCTGGCCGAGACGGATGGAGATCTTGAAGAATCTTTGGAGTTTCTCCGGGTGCAGGGTTTATCCATAGCTGCCAAGAAGGCAAGCCGGGAGACCAGAGAAGGTTTAATTTCCTCCTATGTTCACTTTGGTGGTAAGATTGGAGTCCTGGTAGAACTTAACTGCGAAACTGACTTTGTAGCCAAGAAAGATGAGTTTAAACAGTTAGCAAAGGATATCTGCATGCACATTGCCTGGTCCAACCCCCAGTTCATATCCCGGGAAGAGGTTACCGAGGAAATAGCAGCCAGGGAGAAGGATCCGGATAGGTATTTCCCCAAGGTCTGTCTCTTAGAGCAATCTTTCTTTCGGGACAATGAGATCACCGTTAGTAGTTACTTATCCTCCCAGATCGCTAAGATGGGAGAGAATATTAGAATAAGGCGCTTTGTCCGGTATCAGTTACGGTGAAACACAATGAAATAGTGCTGCTTCGCTGCAGTACTGGCCAAAGGCCGGTAGGGGAATAATGAAGAAGTCGGTTTATAAGCGTATTTTGCTAAAGCTGAGTGGGGAGGCTTTACAGGGGAGACAGAAATATGGTCTTGACCCAAAGGTGATTACCTCCGTTGCTGAGGAGCTCAAGGATGTTCGGGAACTTGGACTGGAGATAGCCGTGGTGGTTGGAGGAGGGAATATCTTCCGGGGAGTAGTAACCAGTGCCAAGGGGATGGAGCGGTCCATAGCTGACTACATGGGAATGTTAGCCACCGGGATAAATGCTCTTGCGTTACAGGGAGTCTTAGAGAAGATGGGAGTGGATACAAGAGTGCAATCAGCTATTGAGATGCGAGACTTAGCTGAGCCCTATATCAGGCGCCGGGCCATCCGCCACCTGGAGAAGGGAAGGGTGGTTATCTTTGCAGGTGGGACAGGCAATCCTTATTTTACCACTGATACAGCCGCTGCCCTGAGGGCCACTGAGATTGGAGCGGAGGTGATTTTAAAGGCAACAAAGGTAGACGGAGTCTACAGCTCGGACCCCATGCTTGACCCCAAAGCCAAAAAATATGGTCGTCTAAGTTATATTGAGGTGATTAAAAGAAAGTTAAAGGTGATGGATTCTACGGCCATTTCCCTCTGCATGGACAATTCCTTACCAATCATTGTCTTTAACCTCAAGCGCAAAGGCAGTATTAAGAGGGCCGTTTTGGGTGAGCCGATTGGAACCATAGTTGAGGAATAAGAAATGGAAAAATCAGTTAAAGATATTCTCAGCGAGATGGAAGAGAAGATGCGAAAGTCGGTGGAAGTGACCAGACGGGAACTGGCCGCTATTCGGACTGGACGGGCTTCCACCTCGCTCCTGGAAGGGGTTAATGTTGATTACTATGGAACGCTCACTCCCCTGCGTCAGGTATCAAATATCCTGACTCCCGAGCCAACCCTTATTGTAATCCAGCCCTGGGACAAATCAACCTTAGCGGAGATAGAGAGAGCTATCTTGAAAGCAGATATAGGTTTGACTCCTAACAATGACGGCAAGGTCATTCGCATCCCCATCCCTCCCCTCAGCGAGGAGAGGCGGCAGGAGCTGGTCAGAGTGGTGAGGAAGATGGCTGAGGAGGGAAGAGTAGCCATCCGGGGAGTCCGGCATAAGGAGAGAGATTCAGTAAAAGCCCTGGAGAAAGAAGGCAAGCTCTCCAAGGACAATAGCCGAAGAGGACAGGAGAAGATGGAAGAGCTAACCCATAAATATATTGAGGAAGTAGATAAGATTTTAGCAGCCAAAGAAAAGGAGGTTTTGGAAGTATAAGGGGAGGGTAGAAAAATGGCATATAAGATTACGGAAGAATGTGTTGCCTGCGGGACCTGCCATGACGAATGTCCGACGGGAGCTATTCAGGAAGGAGAGGAGCAGTATTCCATTGACCCTGAGAAGTGCGATGACTGTGGTAAGTGTGTTGAAGTGTGCCCGACAGAAGCCATTGTTAAAGCATAAGCCTCTTACTAACTCGATGAACCTCCCCCTCCTGAGTCGGTCAACTCATCCGACCCATTCGCTACGCTCAGGGTTGCCTAACTGGTTGTCCCGAGCGGAGCGAGGGACTAAGGAAGATGCTGCCCCTTCATGGGGTTTTCTTTTTCCTTCTTATATCCCTCTCCCCTATGGGGAGAGGGTAAAGGGTGAGGGGTTATCTTGACTGAGGCGAACGAACTGGAGGAGAAATTAGATAAGGCCAAACTTCCCTGCCATATTGCCATCATCATGGATGGGAATGGACGGTGGGCCAGGAAGAGAAGACTGCCCCGGGTAGCCGGCCACAGGGCCGGGGTAAAATCGGTCAGGGAGATAGTACGGGCCTGCGGAGAGATAGGGATTAAGGTGCTTACCCTTTATGCTTTCTCGGTGGAGAACTGGAAACGTCCCCGTCGGGAAGTCGATACCCTGATGCGTCTTCTGCGAGAGTTTCTGAGGAGGGAGATTCCCAATTTGAACAAGAACCGGGTGAGACTGATGGCAATAGGCCGCCTGAAAGAGCTTCCTGGAAAGGTTCAAGAGACTCTGGAGAAAGCGATTAAGAGCACGGAGAAAAACGATGGGCTGATTCTCAACTTAGCTATTAATTATGGAGGCAGAAGCGAAATAGTCGATGCAGTTAAGGGCCTGGCTAAGGATGTCGAGAAAGGTATCTGTAAGCTGGAGGAAATCAACGAGGAGATATTTGAGAAATACTTATATACCTCTCACCTCCCTGACCCTGACCTGCTCATCAGGACGAGTGGGGAGCATCGGGTAAGCAACTTCCTCCTCTGGCAGGTCTCTTATAGTGAAATCTGGGTCACCCCCGTCTACTGGCCGGATTTCCGAAGGCGTCACCTTTTAGAAGCCCTTTTAGATTATCAGCGAAGGGAGCGCCGGTTTGGTGGCATCTGAGAAAATGCGAAATAGAATAATAATGGCTATTATCTTCATTCCCATCTTCATTATTCTCATCAAGCTGGGAAGATGGCCATTCTTCTTGTTGATTACTGCCATCAGCCTAACAGGGCTATTTGAGTTCTACCATTTGACGGGGAATAGCCGGATAAAGCCACTTCTTCCCCTGGGGATGGTGGCATCAGTGGTTCTGCTTCTCAGTATTTTCTACGGGCACGGAACGTTTTGGCCGTCCTCCATCATTGTTGCTTCTATCCTAACATCATTCTTATGGCAGATGGGCAGAAAGGACCCTGGTCTGGCCATTGCCAACTGTGGGGTGACTATCTTAGGGCTACTCTATGTGGTTGGATTGCTTGGCTACCTGATCAGCTTAAGACAGCTAAAACCGGACCACATAGGAGAAAGCCTTGTTCTAAGTGTCTGGTTCATAACCTGGATAGGGGATAGTGGAGCTTTTGCTATCGGTAGGCCGTGGGGGAGGCATAAGCTCTTCCCCCGCATTAGCCCGAATAAGACGATAGAAGGAGCAATAGGTGGAGTGCTATCGGCGATGTTAGCTAGTCTCATTGCTTGTTTTGCCTTGAGAGCTATCTTCAAAAGCGACCCCTTCCCGATCTCCCATGCACTTCCTCTTGGATTCGCTCTGGGGATAATCGGAATCCTTGGCGACCTCAGTGAATCTCTCCTCAAGAGGAGTGTGGAACTTAAGGACAGCGGAGGTAAGGTTCCTGGTCATGGAGGTATCCTGGATACTTTCGACAGTCTCCTATTCACTGCTCCCATAATGTATTATTATGCAATATTTATCATGAAACTCTGACCAATTTTAGCCGTAAATTCTTAGGAGTGAAAAGAGTTGAAGAGAATATCCATTCTTGGTTCTACTGGTTCCATCGGGACACAGACGCTTGAGGTAATCGCTACCTTTCCAGATAGATTACAGGTAGTAGGATTGGCCGGGAAGGACGAAGTAGACCTTATCCAGGAGCAAATAGAGCGATGGCATCCAGAAGTAGTTGCCCTGGTGGAGACTGAGGCAGCTGATGAACTCCGTCGGCGGCTGGGGCGAAAGGGCGTAAGGGTCCTATCAGGTGAGAAAGGCATTGTGGAAGTAGCCAAGCACGAGTCCGCAGACCTGGTCGTATCAGCCATCGTTGGAAGCGCATCCCTGATGCCCACTTTGGAAGCTATCCGCTCAGGTAAGACAATAGCCCTGGCCAGCAAGGAGGGCATGGTTATGGCTGGCAGACTCCTCAGGGAGGAAGCAAAGCGCAGCGGGGTGGACATTCTGCCAGTTGACAGTGAGCCAAATGCTATCTTCCAGTGTTTAAAGGGAGAAGATAGGAGAAAGGTGAGGAGGCTGATCCTCACTGCCTCCGGTGGTCCATTCTATAATTTCAGTGAGAGCGAGTTAGCGTCAATCACTCCAGCTCAGGCTCTACGGCATCCGACCTGGAAAATGGGTCGCAAGATCACCATTGATTCGGCTACTTTGATGAATAAGGGATTGGAAGTCATAGAAGCTCATAACTTCTTTGACATAGACATCTCCCAAATCGAAGTAGTGATTCATCCTCAAGCCAAGGTCCATTCTCTGGTGGAATTTGTTGACGGATCCATTATGGCTATCCTGGGCATAACCGATATGAGGGTGCCCATCCAGCATGCTCTTACCTATCCGGAGAGAACTGCGAACAAGCTCCCTTCCCTCAACCTAACTGAAAGCTCTCCTCTGGAATTCAAGAAACCTGATTTAGAGAAATTCCCCGGCCTGAAATATGCCTATGAGGCAGGTAAGGTGGGAGGGACGATGCCAGCCGTCCTCAATGCCGCCAACGAGGTGGCGGTAGAAGCTTTTTTAGATGGCAAGATAGGATTCCTGGATATCGCAGAGGTATCAAGGAAGGTTATGGCCGGACACTCCACGATTGAGAAGCCCAGTCTGGATGACATCAAGGAAGCAGACACCTGGGCCCGGGAGACGGCAAAGAGGAATCTAATCAGATGTTAGTCAGGATAATCGCCCCTATCTTCGTCTTTGGTATTTCCATACTGGTCCACGAATTAGGCCATTTTCTGGCCGCCAGGAGAGCAGGGATAGACGTAGAGAAGTTCTCTTTCGGTTTCGGGCCGAAACTCGTTGGTATCAAGAGAGGACAAACCGAATATTGCATATGCTTGCTGTTCTTTTTCGGTGGATATGTGAAGATGGCAGGTGATGAAATGGGCGAAGAGAGAAAAGCTGAGATTACAGGCAGAGAATTCCTCTCCAAATCACCGGGCAAGCGCAACCTGGTCGTCCTGGCCGGCCCACTTATGAACCTTTTACTTGCTGTTGTCCTCTATACAGCCATCTTCAGGATCGGAATCCCCGAGCCGGTCATGCCCGACGGTCTTCGTATCGCCGAGGTAAAAGAGGGTTCTGCCTCGGCCCAGGCCGGATTGCAGGAAAATGATAGGATTGTTGGCTTGCAAGGAAGACCAATTAAAACCTGGAACGAATTCCTCAAAATCGTTGTCCTTAATCCCGGCAAATCACTGGAGGTAGAGTTGGACAGAGGGGGAGAGCGAATAACTACCTCGGTCAATCCGGAGAAGGATGAAGGAGGTCTTCCCATCATCGACGACATACTGCCCAGCCAGTCGGCAATACTTGGCCAGATCCGCTCAGGCTATCCGGCAGAGGCAGCAGGTTTGTGCTCCGGAGACGAAATCTTAGCTATAGATGGCAGGGAGATAAACAGTTGGGATGAGATGAGCAAGATAATACAGGGGAAGTCAGGGGAGAAGATCGAACTCCTTGTGAAGAGAGACAGTGAGCACTTTAAAGTTAAGGTTACCCCGGTTCTTGACAAGCAGTTGGGATTTGCAGTGATTGGAGTGACCCTCGGCACTAAGTTTGAAATTCGCAGATACGGCCTTGTGCAGTCATTCGGAAAAAGTCTTATTCAGTCCAAGGAAGATATATGTATGCTGTTTAAGTTTCTAAAACTACTTATCTGCAGGCAAATCTCCCCAAAGAACATTGCCGGGCCGATCGGAATCATACAGATATCCGGCCAGGTTGCCCGAGCTGGTTTTATCCCTCTACTTTTACTGATCGCGTTAATCAACATCAACTTCGGTATTATCAACCTCTTTCCCATTCCTATAGTGGATGGCGGCCACATTGTGCTGTTTTCTATAGAGGCCATCCGCCGGAAACCCCTAAGCGAGAAGAAGCTGGTCGTTATTCAGAAGATAGGTATTGCCTTCCTCATCACCCTGCTGGTCCTGGTAAGCTACAATGATATCCTCCGCTGGGCAGGAGAACTGCTTAAGAGATAGTGAGTTTCTCAACCATGAAACGTCGCAAGACAAGGATTGTGAAGATTGGTAAGGTAGCAGTTGGAGGCAATGCCCCCATTTCAGTCCAGTCCATGACCAAGACCGATACCCAGGATGTGAAAGCTACCGTCAGGCAGATTAGAGGCCTGGAGAAACTGGGCTGTGAGATTATCCGGGTAGCTGTCCCGGATAGGGAAGCCGCGACCTGCCTGGG
>JAUWHM010000039.1 GCA_030605915.1 Nitrospirota bacterium
GATAATAAAAGGGGTAGTAAAGATTTAGAAGAATTAGACTTGAAAGGAAAATTCAGGTATCCAAAATCCGTTCAATATATTAAGAAACTCATTTCTTATATTACTTTTGAAAATGATATTGTTTTAGATTTTTTTGCTGGATCGGGAACGACGGGGCATGCAACTTTAGAACTCAATAAACAAGATGGAAGCAATAGAAAGTTTATTTTGGTTGAACAACTTGATGAACATATGGCAGTTATGAAAAAGAGGATGAAAAAAGCATTAGAACGATCAGGCGATGAGAATTTTGTCTATTTAGAACTTATGAAGTGGAATGAAAATTTTGTGGAGAAAATTCAAAAAGCAAAGACAAAAGAGGGATTAAAGAGGTTATGGGAAACAATGAAGAAAAAAGCGTTTTTGAGCTATAAAGTGGACCCGAAAGTTGTTGATGAGAATGCTAAAGATTTTAAAGATTTATCTTTGGAAGACCAAAAAAGATTTTTGCTGGAATGCCTAGATAAAAACCATCCCTATGTCAATTACAGCGAGATTGATGATGAGGAGTATGGGGTGAGTAGGGAGGATAGAAGGATAAATAAACTTTTTTATTCTTAAAATTATGGCAAAAGAAAAATTCAATAAAGGTGAAATTGTAATTTATCAAACTTCTGCCAAAGAAGTTGAACTAAAAGTGCGGCTGGAAAAAGAAACCGTATGGTTAGACGCGCATCAAATGGCGCAGGTTCTTAATATTGATAGAACCGTAATTGTAAAACATGTTCGTAATATTTATAAAACTGGCGAATTGTTTGAAACTTCAACCTGTGCAAAAATTGCACAGGTTGCCGCTGACGGGAAAATCCGGCGAATGAATCTTTATAATTTAGATATGATTATTTCTGTGGGCTATCGGGTGAATTCCAAACGTGCTACCCAGTTTAGAATTTGGGCGACAAAAGTGCTCAAAAGTTATCTGGTGCAGGGATACGCTATCAACCAAAAGCAACTTTTGGAAACACGGGAGAAATTTAAGGAATTGCAAAATGCCATCACTTTCTTACAAGAAAAATCCCAAAAAGAATTACTGAAAGGACAGGAATCGGAAATTTTAGGTTTATTATCCGGGTACGCCAAAACGCTTACTCTGCTTGAGGAGTATGACAAGGGGAAAATTAAAGACACTAAAGGTAAGAAGGCGGCGTTTGGGTTGAAATATGAAGATTGTCTGCATATTGTAAAAGAATTAAAAAAAGAATTGATTGTCAAAAAAGAAGCGAGTGATTTATTTGGACAAGAACGCGGTGGAAGTTTTGAAGGGATTATTAAAGGGCTTTATCAGACATTCGGAGGCAAAGAATTATATCCCACCATTGAAGACAAAGCATCGCATCTTTTGTATTTAATTATCAAAGACCATCCCTTTATTGATGGCAATAAACGCATTGCTTCGTTTTTATTTGTCTATTTTTTGGATAAATCTAATTATTTGTATCGTCAAAGCGGCGAGAAAAAGATAAACGATAACGCGCTGGTGGCGTTGGCTTTGCTTATTGCCGAGAGCGAACCGAAAGAAAAAGATGTGATGATAAAAATTATTAAAAATCTTTTGAGTGATTAATTATGCTCTACGAAGTTTTTAATTCGTTAAAAGAAGCACACGGACAAGATTATTTTACATCGTGGATTGATGATGAAATAGTTCAAAATCTCAATCCAAAGTTTGAGTTGCGCGAATATCAAAAAGAACCACTGGGGCGATTTGATTTTTATTTCAACGGCTATCAAAAGCGGCAATTTCCGGCGCAACTGCTTTTTAATATGGCAACAGGAAGTGGTAAAACACTGATAATGGCGGCGAATATTTTGTATCTATATAAACTTGGGTACCGCAATTTTATCTTTTTTGTAAACAGCACAAACATTATTGAAAAAACACGGGATAATTTTTTAAATCCTTTATCAGAAAAATATCTTTTTGCGCCCAAAATTAAGTTTGGAGAAAGGCAAGTTGATATTAAAGAGGTTCAAAATTTTGAAGCGGCAAATTCGGAAAATATCAATATTGTTTTTACCACTATTCAGGGATTGCACACGCGTTTAAATTATCCTCACGAGGACGCTTTAACATATGAAGATTTTGAAGATAAAGAAATTGTCCTTATCTCAGATGAAGCGCATCACTTGCAAACCCTGACAAAATCTAAATTATCAGGAAGTGAATTGGAAGAAAAAAGAAGTTGGGAATACACAGTTGAGCGGATTTTTAGAAGCAATCTTAAAAATATTCTGTTGGAGTTTACAGCAACGATTGACTTGGGTAATCAAAATGTCAGGCAAAAATACGAAGACAAAATTATTTTCCAATATGATTTGAAGCAATTTCGCTTGGATAAATATTCAAAAGAAATAGAGGTTTTACAGGCGGATTTAGACCCGATTGACCGAGTTTTGCAGGCAGTTATTTTAAGCCAATATCGCAGAAAAATTGCCGAGAAAAACAAAATAAGGTTAAAGCCTGTGATTCTTTTTAAATCCAAGAGCATTAAAGTGTCGAAAGAAAATTACGAAGGTTTTTTATCAAAAATAAAAAACTTGTCTTCTAAAGATATTCAAGAAATACATTCACGGGCAAAAGGCACAATTTTAGAAGGTGTGTTTAACTATTTCCAAAAAGAGAATATAACTTTTGACAATTTAATTAGAGAGCTGCAAGAGGATTTTTCTGAAGAAAAGTGTATGCTCTTAGATTCTGAAAATGTTGATGAAGAAAAGCAATTAAAACTTAATTCTTTAGAAAATAAGAATAATGAAATAAGGGCTATTTTTGCGGTTAATATGCTAAATGAAGGTTGGGATGTGCTTAACTTATTTGATATTGTAAGGTTATACGATACGCGGGATGGAAAATGGGTCCACGGTAAGTATAAGCCCGGCAATACGACAATGGGTGAAGCGCAACTTATTGGCAGAGGAGCAAGATATTTTCCATTTCAATTAGACGAGATACAAGATAGGTATAAAAGAAAATTCGATGAAGACGCTGAAAATGAACTGTGTGCTATAGAAGCTTTACACTATCATAGCAAACACAATCCTGATTATATTTCTGAATTGAAATCTGCTCTTACTGAAATTGGAATTTTACCGGAAAAGTATATTCAGAGAGATTTGTTTATTAAAGATTCTTTTAAGGAGACTGAATTTTGGAAAGAAGGTGTGATTTTTATAAATGACAGGATACAAAATCCAAGAGGGGAAATATTTAGTTTGCAGGACGCAAAAATTGAAGAGAAATATAGATACGAATTGAGAACTGGGGAAATTAAAGAAGAAATTATCCTAGATGAAGCGAAGAAACCAAAGCCATCAGGTGTTACGCGTGACAAGATAGCATATAAATTTGTTGATTTTGGAGAAAATATAGCGCGAAACGCTTTAGATAGATTTGAGTTCTATAAATTTGAAACACTAAAGAAATATTTCCCTTATGTAAAATCAGTTAAAGAATTTATTTTATCACTCAATTATTTAGGCAGCGTTGGCATAGAGGTTTTAGGCCCAAAAGACAAAATAAATAAATTAACTCCAACTCAAAAATTAGAAATGGCTTTATTTGCAGTTAAAAAGATATCAGAACAAGCAAGAATTAATACTTCAGAGTTCATAGGGACTAAATTATTTAAGGCACAATTACTTAGAGATATTTTTGGCAAAAATGAAGGTAGGAAGACCCTAAAATTGGATAGCGACAGCGAAAGAGCGCAGGAGATGGTAGAAATAAATTTAGTTGATAAAGATTGGTATGCGCAAAACGATTTATATGGAACAAGCGAAGAAAGAGGTTTCATTAAATTTATTGATGAATCTATAGAGAAATTAAGACAAAAATATTCAGATATTGCCTTGCTTCGCAATGAAAAGTTTTTTCAAGTTTTTGACTTTGATGAAGGTAGAGCATTTGAGCCAGATTTTATAATGATTTTGAAAAAGAGGAATAGAGCCATTAGTATTTATCAGATTTTTATTGAACCAAAGGGAGAATGGACATATGATATGAACCAGCGGTTTGAGTTATCTAAAGAAGGGTGGAAGCAAAAATTTTTACTGGAGATGGAAGAAAAAGCGGACACTGATTTAAAATTAGAAAATAAACACTTTAAGCTAATGGGGTTGCCCTTTTACAACGAAAAATTAAGACAAATTTTTGAAGAAGCTTTTGAAGATGAAATCCTTACTTAAACTATGAAAAACGGAGATGTTCCAACTTACTTGTGGAGATATTATTCAAAAAAGTCACACAGTGTGTAGCGAATCGGAAATAAAGACAACTAAAGGAAAATCGCACACATCGCGTGCGATATTGAGTCAAATTCAGAAAAATTAGAAATGAAAATCTGTGAAAATCCCTGCCCACCTGAGGCGGGTAAATGTTAATCTGTGGTTAGGAAATTTTTATGATGCAAATTGGATTTACTAAGATGTGTGCGGGGGGGAATGATTTTATCCTCATAGATAACCGGTCGAGCATTGTCCCTGAGGATAGGGGCTCATTGGCTAAACACCTCTGCCTGCGAAAGTTTTCCGTTGGAGCTGATGGACTCCTTCTCTTAGAAAATTCTTCCCAGACCGATTTCAAAATGCGCATCTTCAATCCGGACGGAAGCGAACCCGAGATGTGCGGAAACGGAGCCAGGTGTATAGCCCGCTTTGCTCATCTTAGAGGGATAGCCGAAAGCACGATGAGCTTTGAGACCCGAGCTGGCACCATCGAGGCAGAGATAATTGATGAAAGCGTGAAACTTAAGATGGGCCAGCCGACCAATATGGAGCTAAATTTGGAGATTCCACTAAAAGGGGGCAAGTACAAACTCCATAAGATAAATACCGGCGTTCCTCACGCTGTCTCTTTTGTTGACAATTTGCAGGAGGTAGATATTAAAGGCTTAGGAAGCCAGATTCGCTACCATCCCCACTTTCAGCCAGAGGGGACGAATGCTGATTTTGTTCAGGTTGTAGATGGCTCAAGCCTTAAGATGAGGACTTACGAAAGGGGAGTGGAAGATGAGACGGATTCCTGCGGCACGGGCGCAGTGGCCGCGGCGATTATTGCTTTCTTCTTAAAGAAGGTAGCAGAAACCCCACTAAGGGTAGAAACCCGGGGAGGGGAGGTATTAAAGGTATATTGTAATTCAGAAGAGCAGAAAATCACAAATGTCTATTTAGAGGGTGAGGCAAGAACTATTTATGAGGGGGAACTAAAATGGAAAGATTGAAAAAGTTTGAAGGAGCCTGGACGGCTTTGGTTACTCCCTTCAGGGAAGATGGGAAGATAGACTGGGAAGGATTTGAGAAAAATGTCAAGTTCCAGATTTCCCAGGGAATTAGCGGCTTAGTCCCCACCGGGACCACGGGAGAATCACCTACTCTGGGTTGGGAGGAGCATAATTTGTTCACAACTAAGACCATCCAGTTTGCAAGACCCGTTAGAGGTTCATCTCTAAACGGGTCAAGCAAAAAGTGCTATGTTATGGCCGGGACGGGAAGTAACTCCACTGAGGAAGCCTTAGCCGGAACTAAGTATGCGGTGGAAGCAGGGGCTGATGCGGTGCTTCTGGTTGACTGCTACTATAATGGTCCATCCTCTCTGGAATTAAGAAAGGAATATCATGGAGCAATTGCCAAGGAATTTCCAGCTATACAGGTCGTCCCCTATATAATTCCTGGTCGGACTGGCACCTCGCTCTCTCCGGAGGACCTGGCTATTCTCTCCAAGGAGTTTTCCAATGTGAGGGCGGTGAAGGAGGCCACCGGAGACTTAGAGAGGATGATAAAAGAAAGAGAACTTGTAGGCAACGACTTTGATATCCTCTCTGGTGATGATGAGCGGACCTATGAGATGATGGCCCGCCCGGGAATAAGGGCCTCCGGGGTTGTCTCCGTAATCTCAAATGTTGTCCCCGGGGCAGTTGAAGATATGGTTCGCAAAACTTTGGCCGGAGATGCAAGGGGAGGGGACCTGCGAGATGCTCTTTCTCCGCTTTTTGATATTGTAACCGTTAAGGTGAAAGATGAAAGAACTTTCCCCGATGGCAGTAAGGCTAGTGTAGAGGATAAATTCAGGAATCCCCTTCCCGTTAAGACGCTTATGAATGGATTAGGAATGCCGGCTGGGCCATGCCGAAGACCTCTGGGGAAAATGAGTCCTCAAGGCGTTCAGGTAGTTAGAAATGCAGCCCGGACAGTCTGGAAGAAAAATCCAGAAATCCTTAAGCCAATAGAAGAAGCTTATGGAGTGAAGATAGCGCAGAGACTGGAGAAAGACGAATATTGGGATAAGCTTGCTTATAGTTGAGGTCACCAGGAGAAATCAATGCAAGAAATAGCAATAGTTGACGGGTTTCTGAAAGCAAGATACATATTTTTCAAATGGCGCTACAGTTTGGTTCTTGTAAACAAACTCATTCTATCATTGGGGATGGCCTGTGTAACTGGAGTTTTAGCCCAAATAAAAATCTCTCTTCCCTGGACTCCGGTGCCAATCACCGGTCAGACTTTTGCTGTCCTATTGGCTGGAGTCCTTCTTGGCAGATGGTGGGGAGGAATAAGCCAGGCAATATATGTAGTAATGGGTGTAGTTGGTGTTCCCTGGTTTGCGGGCTTGAGCGGAGGTTATGGCGCTCTCATTGGTCCCAGCGGAGGATATATAATTGGTTTTATCTTGGCAGCTCTTTTTCTTGGTCATTTCACTGACAAATATATCAGGGCGAGGAGTTTTCTTCCCATGTTTGCCCTTATGCTATTTGCCAATTTCGTCCTCATACATGTGCCGGGATTATTACAGTTAGGACTATGGTTTCACATAGCCAAAGGCACTGGATTAACTCTTTGGGAACTGCTCTGGATGGGAACTATTCCGTTCGTTATCGGGGACATAACTAAAATTGTAGCCGCAGCAATGTTAGCGAAAGCCATTACCCCCAAGGAAGCTTACAATGGCGAAGTGGATGCTGTTAGGGCAAAGAAATGACGAATATTTTGAAAATTCGAGCTCATCACCTCTTGTGCATACAAGGTTTTCAAGGATACGGTTATAGTCAAGATTTCGTAGAGAATATGACTGAAATTGCCAGGAATATAGATTCAAATCCTGAATCACAAATAATTACCGAATGCGACATTATCTGTTCTTGTTGTCCTCACAAGGTAGAAGGAGTATGTCAAAAAAGGCTTGATTCTGCTCAAAAGGTTAAAGATATGGACCTGCGAGTTTTGAGAAAGTTATATTTAAAAGATGGAACAAGAGGCAGAGTTAAAGATTTTGTTTCCCTTGCAAATACAAAGCTCAGAAATAGTTTTGATGTTCATGATATATGCGGGGATTGCGATTGGAAAGAGAAATGCCTTTGGTTTATTTCAGTATAGGAAAGTACACGTTAGAGCAGTGCTGTTTCACTGTAAAACGTCTTTCCTAACTACTGAAAATTCCTATCAGTAAGAAAAGTTACGGTGAAGCAGTACTGCCTTCGGCTGTATGACGAACCCCCTTTAGGGGGTGAGGAATTTTCTTGCACGAGGTGAAAAAAATGGTTAAGGTGATTGTAACTGGTGCCGGGGGGAAGATGGGGCGTAGAATTTCCTCCCTGGTGATGGCTGAAAAGGATATGGAGCTGGTGGGAGCTGTAGAAAGGCAGGGACATCCTTCTCTTGGTAAGGACATTGGCGAACTGTTAGGGCTGGGGAAAACGGGCCTCATCGTGCAGGAAAATTTGAAGAAGGTTATAAATAGCGGCCAAGTGATTATTGACTTTAGCGCTCCCGAGTCCACTTTGACTCATTTGAGACTGGTGGTAGAACATAAAAAAGCCATGGTCATCGGGACGACAGGATTTAGTGAGGAGGAGCTAAGAGAAATTAAGGATTTAGCAAAAAATATTCCCTGCCTCATGTCTCCCAATATGAGCTTGGGGGTGAATCTTCTCTTTAAGGTGGCTGGTGATGTGGCCAGGACCTTAGGGGAAGGATATGACATTGAAATTGTGGAAGCTCACCATCGCCGCAAGAAGGATGCCCCCAGCGGCACGGCTAAGAGATTAGCGGCAATTCTGTCTGAAGCGAGAGGGAAATCTTTGGAGAAAGTGGCCGTCTATGGCCGCAAGGGAATGACGGGAGAAAGGCCAAAGGAAGCCATTGGCATCCATGCGGTGAGAGGGGGAGATATCGTCGGTGACCATACCGTAATCTTTGCCGGAGAAGGGGAAAGAGTGGAACTCGTCCACCGTGCCCACAGCCGGGATACTTTTGCCCGGGGAGCCATTCGGGCAGCAAGATTCGTGGCCACGGCGACCAATGGACTTTACAGCATGCAGGATGTTTTAAAAGTATCGGAATTTCGATCCAATACTTGATTGCACAGATTAGAAAGCAGATTACACAGATAACTCTAGTTGAGATAAATCGGTGTAATCAGATTCCGAGCGTAGCGAGGATGTCTTAAAATGGTGAAGCTAAAGCAATCAAATAGACTGAGTAACCTGCCACCCTATTTATTTGCAAAGATTGATGAGATGAAGCGAAGGGTGATGGAAGAAGGAGTGGATATTATTGACTTAGGAATAGGAGACCCAGATTTGCCTACTCCTGGCCATATTATCCAGCGGCTTTACCAGGCAGCTCAGGACCCGGTCAATCATCGCTATGCCTCTTATAATGGTCTGGCGAAATTAAGGGAGGCAATTTCTAAATGGTATGAGAGAAGATTCCAGGTTAAATTAAATCCAGAAAGTGAAGTGCTTCCCCTCATTGGTTCCAAGGAAGGTATCGGGCATGCTCCCTTGGCCTTCATAAATGAAGGAGACATCGTCTTGGTCCCTGACCCTGGCTATCCCGTCTATCGAGCCGCAACGCTGCTCGCTGGAGGAGAGCCCTACTTTATGCCCCTCCGCCGGGAAAATGGCTTTCTCCCTGAACTAAATGCCATTAGCCATGAGGTGGCCCGAAAGGCAAAGATGATGTTCCTTAATTACCCTAACAATCCAACTACTGCTACCGCCAGCAAGGAATTTTTTCAGGAAGTAGTTCGCTTTGCCCAAAAATTCAATATCATTATCTGCCACGACGCCGCTTACTCCGAGGTCACCTTTGATGGCTATAGAGCGCCCAGCTTCTTAGAGGTGGAAGGAGCAAAAGAGGTGGGAATAGAGTTTCACAGTCTTTCCAAGACCTACAATATGACCGGATGGAGGATAGGTTTTGCTGTTGGCAACCAGGAGGTTTTAGCTGCCCTGCTCAGGGTAAAGACGAACCTTGATTCAGGCATCTTCCAGGCCATCCAGTATGCTGGCATAGAAGCTTTGACTGTCTCAGTGGATGAGACTCGAAAGACAGTAAAAATTTACCAGGAGAGAAGGGATACCTTAGTGAAAAGCCTAAAGGAGCTTGGCTGGCAACTGATAAGGCCAAAAGCTACCTTCTATGTCTGGATTCCAATTCCAACTGGTTATACTTCCATGGAGTTTGCCTCCACCCTCCTCCAGAAAGCGGGCATCGTCACCACCCCTGGAGTGGGATTTGGAGAACATGGGGAAGGATTTATTCGAGTGGCTCTCACCGTTCCCGAGGAGAGGATTAAAGAAGCTGTTGAACGAATAAGAACGAAGATGCCATAAATGGTTAAGGCATACATAGGCTTAGGCTCCAATTTGGGAAACCGAAGCGGAAATATTGAGGAGGCAACAGACTCATTGAAGGCAGTGGATTCTATAGAGGTAAAAAAGATTTCTTCTATCTATGAGACGGAACCAGAGGGAGTAGAGGACCAGCCACATTTTTTAAATTGTGCCCTGGAGGTGGAAACAAACCTTCCCCCTCGCAAACTACTGGCCAGCCTGAAGGCCATTGAGAGGCAGATGGGACGGAGCCGGGGTAAGAGATGTGGACCAAGAATTATCGACTTAGACATCCTCCTCTATGGAGACTTAGTGATGGAGGAGGCTGACCTGGAGATCCCCCATCCCCTCCTTGCAGAGAGACTTTTTGTTCTGGCTCCTCTATCTGAGATAGCTTCCGAGATAGTTCATCCGAAGTTGGGAAAGAGCATATCAGGTTTACGGAAACAGTTGGGGGAGAAAAAGGATTTTTGATTTTTGATTTTTTTGTTGACACTTTGAATGTTTCAAAATAAAATACATCTGAAAGGAAGTGGCAAATGAACAGGATGGAAATTTTCCGAATAAGGACGGATGACCGTCGGGGCGAACAACTTATCGTCTTGAAAGAGAGGGAGGGTAACGGTAGACTCCTTCCCATAATTATTGGACCCTATGAGGCAGAGGCTATCAGGATGAAGGTGAGGGGAGTGAAGACAGCTCGTCCTCTCACCCACGACCTGCTCCAAGATACCATTAAGCAATTAGGAGCAACCCTGGAGAGAATCGTTATTGATAATTTAGATAAAGGAACTTTCTTCGCTAAACTGGTCTTGAGGATGGACAATGACCATGAGGTGAGGGTGGATGCCCGCCCAAGCGATGCTATTGCTCTGGCTCTTCGATCTGGAGCTCCTATTTTCGTGGAAGAGAAGGTGCTCAGCCTGACCGCCGCCCTTTAGGAGGGAAGCCTTGAGAGAGAAGGAAGAGGCTCAATTAGAGGTAGTGGAGATTCTCAGGATAAGCGAACTTCCCGATAGAGCCTTTGCTGAGGTAAGGAGCCAGAAGGGAGAAGTCCATTGGGAGGAGGCCCCCTTAGAAGAGGCGAGAAGGCAGAGGAAGAAACTAAACTCTTTCCGGGTCATTAAAAAGCGCCTTAAGAGAGACGCTGCCCCAGCCATAAGACCAGTAGTCAGGCTCGGAGCCAATGGTATAGTTGGCTTTGGCTCCAACCTCATTTATAAGGGCATCGGCCGTGATGGATGTCCCGAATACTGGCATATTCCAAGCGGAACTATTTTAGTGGAAGAGGTAAACTACGCTTCACGCCAGATAGCCTCCACCCTTCTCATGCTAAAAGAATGGTCGGCCCGGAGGAATTATAAAGTGTGAGAGTCATCGAGAAAATTTCTGAGGCAGGGGCTCTTGCCCAGAGGATAAGAGAAGCGGGTAAGACCATTGGCCTTGTTCCCACCATGGGGGACCTTCACCAAGGCCACCTCAGCTTAATCCGCCAGGCCCGCAAAGACTGCCAGCAAGTCTTCATTAGCATCTTCGTCAATCCCACCCAATTTGGACCGAGTGAAGATTATAACAGTTACCCCCGAGATTTGCAGCGAGACAAAAGGTTGGCTGAGAAAGAGGGAGTGGATATTATTTTTGCTCCTTCTCCGGGCGAGATGTATCCGGAGGGCTACCGGACCTTCGTTGAGGTGGAGAAATTAAGTGAGCCTCTCTGCGGTGGTTCCCGGCCGGGACATTTTCGGGGTGTGGTAACAATAGTCACTAAATTATTTAATATCATTAGACCCCACATTGCTTATTTTGGCCAGAAGGATGCCCAGCAGGCCATAATTATTAAGCGGATGGCGCATGACCTTAATATGGATATAGAGATTAAGGTGCTCCCCATCGTTAGGGAGAGAGATGGTTTAGCTTTAAGCTCTCGTAACCAGTATTTGAACGAAGCCGAGCGTCGAGCCGCCCCCATTTTATATAAGTCCTTGCAGGAAGCTAAGAGGATGATTGAGACCGAGGAGAGGCGAAGCCGCAATATTATCCATAGAATGGAGGAGATGATTAAGCGAGAAAAATTAGCTAAGATGGATTATGTAGCTATCGTTGATGGAGAAACCCTGGAAGAGCGAGAGAGAGCGGAAGGCAAAGTCCTCTTTGCTCTTGCGGTCTGGATTGGCAGGACCAGGTTGATTGATAACCTTGCCCTTGAGCTGGACTAACATAGAACGGGTGATGAGAAGTTGCGTGTATCCCTTCGCTCAGGGACAGCACGGAACTTCAGTTAAGTGAAAGGGACTAAACAATGGCACTGAAGGTAGGAATTATCGGTTGCGGGACGATTGGGAGCGAGCTTAGCAGAGCGATTGCTGAGGAGATGCCAGAACTGAACTTAGTAGCCCTCAGTGACCTAAAAGCAGAGAAGGCCAGGGAGTTAGCTCAGCGTCTACCCACTAAGCCCCAGGTTCTACGGACTGATGAGCTAATTGACCGGGTTGACTTAGTAGTGGAAGCGGCTTCCAAGGAGATTGCTGGTGAAGTAGTGGAGAAGGCATTAAGACAGGGCAAGGACATTATGGTGATGAGCACCGGGGGGCTGTTAGGTAAAGAAAATCTATTCAATTTAGCCCGGGAGAAGAATTGCCGCATTTATCTTCCATCAGGAGCCTTAGCTGGTTTGGACGGAGTCAAGGCAGCCTCAGGCGGCGGAATAGACTTAGTTACCCTGACTACTCGTAAGCCACCGGCTGGCTTAAAAGGAGCTCCCTATATAATACAGAATAAAATTGACCTAAATTCAATAAGAGAAGCGAAATTAATCTTTGAAGGAACAGCCGAAGAAGCAGTAGAGGGTTTCCCCCAGAACATCAATGTGGCGGCAACGGTGAGCCTGGCTGGGATTGGTCCTCAAAGGACAAAGGTGCGGATTATCGCCGATCCAGGCATAGATCGAAATATTCACCAAATTGAAGTTGAGGGCCAGTTCGGAAAATTAACTTCCCGAACGGAAAACCTTCCCTCCCCTTCCAATCCAAAGACCAGCTTCTTAGCCATCCTCTCCGCTATAGCTACCTTGAAGGGGATAGTAGCCCGGATTAAAATTGGCACTTAACTATCTCATCGTCTTAATCCAGAACTTCCTTCCATCACTGATGAAAATCACAGCTCCCTGTCTATCTGTTCGATAGAGCTTTACTCCCATCTTCTGGTATCTTTTCAGGACGACGGGCGAAGGATGTCCGAAGGGATTGCGTCTTCCCACTGAGATGATAGCTACCTCAGGGTCAACAAGCTCCAGGAAAGGCTCGCCGCTCGAGGAACGGCTTCCCTGGTGAGGGACTTTGATTACCGTGCTCTTGAGCAAGTGGCCGCAGCTAAGCAGTTGCTCTTCTGCCTCAGCTTCTATGTCAGCGGTAAGGAGTAGGCTTGTCTTTCCATATACTAACTTTATGACCACAGAGTTGTTGTTGAGATCTGACCTTGTCCCTTCCAGGAGTGTAGGGGGAGGATTTAAAACATGAATCTTCACTCTCTTATATCCCTTTATACTTGTCCCCACTTTAACCACCTGATAGGGTATCCTCTTCTTTTCAACCAACCCTAAGAATTCCTCGTAGGAGTAGGTGGTATGGGATTGACCACTGTCCAGGACCAGTCCTACCTTGAAGTTTCTGAGCACTGTGGGAAGTCCACCCACATGGTCATCGTGGGGATGGGTGAGTAACAGAGTATCTATTCTTCGCACTCCCTTTCTTCGAAGAAATGGGGTGAGGACCCTCCGGCCCATATCGGAACGGCCTCCCTTGCCGCCATCTATGAGCATGTTTCCCCCGTAGGGAAACTGGATGAAAGCAGAGTCTCCTTGTCCCACATCAAGGAAAGTTACCTTCAAGAGATGGGAAGGCTGGTAAAGGAGGAATGCCCAGACAGTGATGGCTAAAGCAGTTAGTAGAAATATTAAGAATTTACTTGATTTCATAGCAAATTCAAAACCACAGGGGCCACACGGTAAAACAGTGCCGATTCTCAGGCAGAGAAAAATTTATATTTTACACTAAAGTGCTCCCCTAAAGGGAGTGATAATCTCGGGCCTCTCCCTCCACGGTTAATTTTTTCTTGATGGCATAGAAAATTGCTCCCAGGGCAAGATAGTATATGACTATTAACCCTATTCGGGGACTGCCCGGGTAGATAAAAGCGAGGGGTAGAGAAGATAACAGTTTAACTGAGATTACTACCACTTTCAAAACTACCGAATTGGCTGCCCCAAAGACCTGGGCTAAAGGGAGAAAGAGGAGACCAGAGAGACAGCTAGTAAAACCTAAGGCTACCACCACTCCCAGCAGGGGAACCACAATGAAATTGGCCACAAGCGCTACTGGCGAAAGCAGACTGTAGTAATAAGCGATGAGGGGAAGGATACCCAGTTGGGCAGCTAATATCACTGAGGTAGAGCTCAAAAGATATCCCTTAAGGGCACTCACTGGCGGATAGCCCTTTGGAAAAAGGCTATTTATCTTAGGGGTCAGGTAGATTATGGACAGGACGGCGGCAAAGGATAGCTGAAAGCCAGAATCAAATAGCTCTAACGGATTAACAGCCAAAATAAGGAGAGCAGCTAAAGAAAGGCTATTTAGTAGGTCACTATCACGTCCAATGGCGGCTGCACTCAATATGCATGTGGCCATAATTGAGGCCCGGATGACCGATGGGCGTGCACCAGTGATTAAAGCATAGAGGATGACAAGAGCTATGGTAAGGATAGCTCTTATCTTCCTTGGGATGCGGACAGTCCGCAGGAGGACCATGAAGATGACCACCACCAATCCAACATGTAGGCCAGAGATGGCTAAGATATGAACTGTTCCGCTGTGAATGAACACTTCCTTCAGTTCTTCAGGAACTTGCTGCCTCTCCCCGATTAGAATCCCGGCAAGTAAGACGTCCTGGGGGTATTCCAAGGTCTCGGCAATGATTCCTCTCATTCTATGCTTGATGCCGAGGGCTAACCTGACGAAGGGATTTACCTTGCCAGTGCCGAGTCGCTCTATCTGACCCTTATTATATATGGTCATTAAACCATAAATACCCTTGCGCGCTAAGTAACTGCTATAATCAAACTGACCTGGATTCTGAGGCGATGGAGGTTTCCTGAGCGTTCCCTTCACTCTTACCCTATCTCCATACTCATAGCCATCACTTTCTCCATAGACTGAAACCTGCACCAGCCCAACTGCTCTTTGCCATTCTCCTTTTGGTCCCTCTCCCCGTGCGGGAGAGGGCTGGGGTGAGGGGAGAGTCAGAGGGGGCATCTTCACCCTTTCCGCTTTGAGAGTGAGGACCGTTCTCTCCTTTGATGCTCTCTCGTCCTCGTTACCAGATTTCTCCTTCTCCCTAGGAGTGCCTCTCACCTCCGGACTCTTAACGATCGTCCCTTCTAACTTGATTCTCTCGACCTCCTCTCCTTGACCCGTTAGAAAATTTATTTCTAACGGGTCTTGGAATAAATTTGAAATGTGATTGGGAGCAGGAGGGTTAGCTTTCATGAGATAGGCAATCGTGCCCAAAAGCAGGAGACAGATATGGATGAGGGTGTTACTGAGGCTGAATTTCCCTTTGATGAAGGAAAAAGCGGCAGTTAGGAAAAGCAGCATAAGAGGGAAGTATAAATAATGGAGATGGAGAAAGGTAATACCCAGACAGTAGCCAACGAAAATGCCAGCTATGTAGAAGAGGGCAATTCCAACCAGTGGCTTGTGCATCGCCTAATTCCACTTTTCCAGTTCTTTATACTTAAAATCTTGGTGATCTGCGTTCATCTGCGTCCAGAAGGGGAATTCAGTCGCCGATTTTAGAGGGGGGAGCCTTTATCCTTCAAATATATGCGGTCTGAGCTTCAAGAGGAGGGACATACATGCTGCCCCGTTGATAGGCTTGAACAAAGGCTTTCACTACCTCTCCATCAAACTGGCTATTGCTATTGCGTTTAATCTCCTCCAAGGCAAACTTATCCTGGTGTCTCTTCCGATAAGGTCGGTCTGAGGTGAGGGCATCGAAAGTATCGGCCACAGCAATAATCCTGGCCGCTCTGGGAATGGCTTCTCCTTTGAGGCCGTCTGGATAGCCCTTACCATCGTAGCACTCGTGGTGATGTTTGATAGCCGGGATGACATTCTTTAAGGCAGCTATATTCTCCAGGATACGAGTGGCGAAAAGAGGATGCCTCCTTATCTCATCCATCTCCTTCTCAGTTAAGTGGTCTTGTTTATTCAAGATCTTCTCCGGGATACCAATCTTGCCAATATCGTGAAGAACTGCCGCCAGATGAAGGTTCTCTTTCTCATCGGCTTCTAAATTCAACTCTTCAGCAGTGGCCAAAGTGTAAATGCTTACTCGCTCCGAATGCCCATGGGTATATGCATCCTTGGCCTCAATGGTGGCCACCAAGCTCTTCACTGTGCTCAGGAAAAGCTCCTGTAAATCCCGGTAGAGATGGACGTTCTCAATGGCTATTCCAGCCTCGTCCCCGATGGCGGTAAGCAGTTGTAGGTCATCTAAGGTAAATACTCCGGTAGAGGTTTTAGTGTCCACATGGATGACCCCCAGGACTTTGTTCCTCGCCCTCAAGGGAACGCACATAGCTGACCTGATTTCATGCCGGTAGATGCTCTCCCCTCCCTTGAATCGGTCATCAGCCATGGCATCAGAACTAAGAATGGATTTCCCCTCCCTCATTACCTGATTGATAATAGTCTTACTGACACTAATGTCTCTCGTTCCTCTCTCATCCCTCCTTCGGATTGCCCTGGGCAGCAGCTCTCCGCTCTCCTTATTTAGGAGCATGAGGAATCCTCTATCTGCGCTTATCACCTTGAAGACAAGTTCCATTACCTTATTTAGAAGCTCATCTGGATTATGGATAGAGCTGATAGCCTGACCGATCTGGTAGAGGGTGGCTAAGTTCTGACGGGCTTTCCTCAGTTTAGCGGTGTTCTCCGCGCCGCGCACCGCCCGGGTAGTCAGGAACTCTCTCTCCTTACTGCCAATCACCGTCTCAATGGCACTGTGCCTCTTCCTCACCTGGTCAGAGACAATTCTAACCCGGGGAGCGACCTTTATCCTCCCCTCCTTTCTCTGCAGAAGAAGCACTGTTCCTCCCACCCTTATCTCATCGCCCGGCTGGAGGGTCTCCTCAGTGACAACTTCTCCATTAAGAAAGGTTCCATTGCTACTTTTCAGGTCAGCTAAGTGGAAGCAGTCTCCTTCCTTCCATATCCGGGCATGCTGGCGGGAGACCTTTTCGTCGTTCTTCAGGCAGACGGAGTTGGAGGGATCCCTCCCAATGGTAATAGAGTCCTCTGTCAGAGGGTATCTAGCCAATTCTTTCGAACCTTGTCTGACGATTAGCTGGAACACTACTGCTCACCAGAAGAAAATGACCCGAACAATAATGATAAGGGAAAGGATGAAGAGGATAGAGCCCATTAGCCAGCGGTGAGCGAACATCCACCCGTCAATATCAATGGGTATCTCCAGTAGTCTAAGGAGCTTTCTGGTGGAAAGCCATATCTTCATTACCTTGTTAAACCGAAAGAAAAGTTGGGGGATAAAGAAAAAAGCTAAACTGCCGGCCAGGCTAAGAAGCCCTATGATTAGAAGTGCCTTCCTTATGAGGGGCTCTATTTCCGGAAGAGTGATAAGGAATTCATCCATTTAATAAACAGTGATTATGTCCTCTACCTTCTTAAAGGTAATCTCCCCAATTCCCTCTACATTCTTAATCTCTTTGATATTCTTGAATCCACCGTGCTGGGCTCGATATTCAATGATGGCTTGAGCTCTCACCGGTCCAATTCCAGGAAGGGTCTCAAGGTCTGCCTTAGTAGCTATATTTAAGTTTATCCTCGCTGACACGGTTGGCAGTCTGACCTCTGAAGAAGCACTCTTCTTTAAATCCCCTTCACTTATCTTGGTAGGCACCACTATCTTCTGTCCATCCCTCAAGGTAGAGGCTAAATTGAGTAACTCCAGGTTGGCATCGCTGCGGGGACTGGCCTTATCCACTACATCCTTTACCCTTGCCCCGGCCTTGAAAGTATAGACTCCCGGCCTCCATACCGCTCCAGCAATGTCAACGGTCACCGGCTGAGATTCCTCAGCCTTTATTCTGGCCTCCACTACCTCTAACTCCACCCTGGGCTGAATGGCCCTACGGTAGTAAAGGGCTCCCCCTCCCAGGATAATCGCCCCAATCAGGAATATAACCACCGCCTGCTCCTGGCGGGTTAAGCTAAACACAGCCTGAACCTCCTCCTAACATCTATGCCGAAACCCAATTCTTGAATGCCTAAAGCATCAGAATGAATTTATCACATTCCTAATATAATGTCAATAAAAAAGCCACCGGGGTTGTAATCCCTCAGTTTCGGG
>JAUWHM010000008.1 GCA_030605915.1 Nitrospirota bacterium
CTCGTGCGAGCGGGGACATCTGAGTAGATGAGGGCTAAGTCTTTTCTTCGCTTCTTGATTCCACAGTTAACTGCGGCGGCCTTAAAGCCTTTGGGAGCAGTGACTCCACCCTTTACCGTCTTCATCATGGTATAAGAGCAACCTGTTCTAAGCCCTCTTTCTCATCGAATCCGCACATGATATTCATGTTCTGGACCGCCTGGCCGGAAGCTCCCTTGACCAGATTGTCTATGGTAGAGATGACAATAACACGCCCGGTGCGTTCATCGACCTTGCAGCCGATATGGCAGAAATTTGTTCCGCAGACATTCTTTACTTCGGGGAATTTATCAGATTCTAAGATTTTAATAAAGGGCTCATCCTTATAGAAATCTTGGAAGACTCTTAAGACCTCCTCTGTCTTCATCTCCTCCTTCAAGTTTAGGTAAAGAGTGGTCAAAATGCCCCTTTTTACGGGAACAAGGTGAGGAGTAAAAGAGATTCGGACCTCTTTCTTAACCAACTTAGAAAGTTCCTGTTCCATCTCGGGCTGGTGGCGGTGGCCTGCTATCTTATAAGCCTTGAAATTCTCCTCAATTTCACAGAAGTTAAAACCTTCCCCTGGCCACCTTCCCGCTCCAGAGACACCGGTTTTAGAATCAACAATTATGCTCTCACTATCAACTAATCCCCTAAGAAGAAGGGGAGCTGCCCCCAACACGGCGCCGGTTGGATAACAGCCGGGATTGGCTATTAGTCGAGCCTTCCTTATTTCCTCTCGATAGAGCTCAGGTAAACCATAGACTGCTTCCTTCAATAACTCTTTACTGTTATGCTTGACCCCGTACCATCTTTGGTAGACCTCGGGGTCATCAAACCTATAGTCAGCGCTGAAGTCAACCACCTTTTTGTCCGCCTTCAAGAATTGAGGGACAATCTCCAGAGAGACCTTGTGAGGGAGAGCAAGGAAGAGAAAATCCGCTCCCTCAGTCATTCTATCCACATTAAGGTCAGCGCAGTTAATATCTATTTTCCTCTCTAAAGCAGGGAAGAGCTGAGAGATCATAGCCGCCTTCCCATCCATCTTGGCAGCCAAGGCAGTAATCTTTGCCTGAGGATGGGAGAGCAGTAGCCTAATAAGTTCTGCCCCTCCGTAACCGGTAGCTCCTACTATGCCTACTTTAATCATCGAATTGTGACCTCCTCACAAAAAAGGTAGAAGCGATTCTCTTCTACCCCTTTTGGACGCATCCGCCTAGGGCGGGCAGGGATGAACGCAGATTTTACCGCAAAGCAGTACTGTTTCACCGTAAAGACTATCGCTTGGAGAATTGGAATCTGGCTCTGGCTCCCTTCTGCCCATATTTTTTCCTCTCCTTCGAGCGGGGGTCGCGGGTAAGCATCCCTGTCCTTCTCAGGGTGGTCCTTAAATTCCCATCAACATCGAGCAGGGCACGGGCAATACCGTGGCGGATAGCACCGGCCTGGCCGGAGAGTCCCCCTCCCCTGACCTTTGCTACCAGGTCAAATTTTCTGACTGTATCGGTTACCTGAAAGGGCTCAGTGATATGAGCCTGGAGGGTCTGGCGCCCAAAATACTGGGAAAGGCTTCGCCCGTTTACCACAATCTGCCCGTTTCCAGGAAGGAGCCTGACTCGAGCTACCGATTCCTTCCTCCTTCCAGTAGCACAGTATTGAATATCAGCCATGTTATGCATCCTTTATCTCTAATGGTTCGGGTTTCTGGGATTGGTGCTCATGGTCCGCTCCAGCATAGACACGCAACTTTTTGAGCATAGCTCTACCCAGCCTATTTTTTGGCAACATCCCCTTTACTGCCTTTATTAAGACCTTCTCCGGATTCTTCTTGAACAAGGTTTCAAACTTCACAGACTTCAGTCCCCCGGCATAGCCACTGTGCCGATAGTAAGTTTTGCTTTCGGCTTTCTTCCCGGTGACCACGGTATCCTTGGCATTGATGATGACTACATGGTCGCCTGTATCCAGATGAGGGGTATAGATAACTTTATTCTTGCCCCGAAGAATCCTGGCCACATGACTGGCCAAGCGGCCCAGGCACTTACCATG
>JAUWHM010000080.1 GCA_030605915.1 Nitrospirota bacterium
GTTCTACAATACCTGTATGGTCCATATGTCCAGAAGAAGATGAATCAAACGATTCAAGCATTCTTCTAACTCCCAAAAAGCTATTTTTACTATTTGGTGTAATATCTTTTGTGATAGGATGAGAAAAATTGATTATCTTTATTTCACTGTTGGCGGAAACATTTAAATAATTGATTTTTATTCCAGTTAGTTTATACATATCTTTCTTTGAAAAACCTTTTTCATTCTGGAAACCAGGAGAATACATCCAGATTACAATATTGTTATTTTTACATACTTTCTTTTTTATTTCATCTCTCTCTTTCTTTGTTAGATAAAAAATATTTAAAAAAAGATATACTTTATAATCAGGCATTTTGGGATTACTTAAGTCATCATGTAAATAAACATACCAGGGTGTTCCAATTCTACCAAATTCTTTCATCCTTTGTTCATAAAGCATCTTATAAATTAAACTATTTGCCATTCTTTGATAGAGAATAGTATCGGTATCTACAATCATGCATATACCATCAGCAAAAGAACGCCCATACTTTAAACTTAAATTACCTATCTTATAGAGCTTAGAGAGGGTTTTTATTAAAGAAGGATTATCAAACCAGTCAGGGTTTCCCTGTATGCCACAAGATGACCTTACTAAATGTTGACCGAAATCTCTTTTTAATATCTCTATTGAATCTTTTATAGTATCTGGTCTTCCAAAAACTTTTTGATTTAAAGGAGCAAGGCAAGTTCTTATATCATTATCTCCCATTCTTAATTTATTATGGATTTTCCATGATTCTGTTACGGTCATATAGGAGCAGTCTCCTATACCAATCTCTCTTGTGTAATAAGAATGAGGAGTAGAAAAGAAATCTACATAAGAAGAATCCAAAGTTTTCTTTAATCCCAAGGCAGGGGTAATGCCAAAGTAAAGATAACTACATACATTTACATCCATCAAACCGCCATAGCCTCCTCCACAGATAATACTGTTTTTTGTCTCTTCCTTTGCTATCTGGCAGAAATAGATAAATGTATCAGAAGATAATTCTCCTAAATACTGGTAATAATCAAAAACTTTTCTATTATTTGTATTTGAAGGATCCTTAAAAACTCCTAAATCTGAATAGAGTCTTTCTATTCGTTCTGGTAATTTAACATTATTAAAATTGACTTTTTCATTGCCCCAATATTTTCTTAGAAGAGTTATATCATCTTGATACTTTTTCTTTAACCATTTTTTGAATCCTTCAGTCATTGGCTTACTAAAATCTGAACATCTCCAATCATTTGAATCTGGCTCTCCATAATAGTTCCATTCCCCATACTGACCCCAACCAAAATAATAACCAATGAAATGCTCTGAATATTTTCCCTTTAAATGTTTTGTATATCTCCTTAAAATTTCCCCTATATCCTTTTTCCAAATTTCAGAAGCAAGAGATGGATTTTCCTCTTTATCTCCGTCATCATAAAAAATAAGTTCTTCTGGATATTTCTTCAGCCACCAGGAAGGCATTCGGTCAATTCGAACCTGAAAGAGAATATAAGCCTTCTTATCCTTGTGGAGTAATTTTTCTATATTTTTATCTAAGGAAGCAAAATCAACTCCTTTTCTATCCCAAACAAGAGGAAGAGAAATTGTCGACGTACTGCTAACCAACCATCCTAAAGTAGGTTTCCCATTTAAAAAAAAGGTTGGTACTCCTTTATATTCTTTTACTTCAAATTTATCCATTTTCTTTCCCCTTTTGTTTTATACAGTATTGTCAGTAACAATATACTTGACTGCTTTTCTTACAAACACTGAACTTTTTCATTTTTATATCCAGAACAACATATTACCCGTAGTTCAAGAACCCATAAGTCCATTTTTTAGAGGGGCTCTTCACCCTTATCCAGACCTCATCAGCAACTACGTGCATAAGATTAACCAGCCCTCTTATTTTCTCATTTATCTTCCTGGCTTTCTTGCAGGTTCTCTTTACATCTTCGTAAATAAATCCTAAAGACAGTCTCAGACCAAATATCTTCAAGACACAAACCTGAATATTTCTTAAGGACATTTGACCATCCCAGCGCAGAACACCTACCAACCTTTTAATCTCCTTGCTTATCTTCCCTTGAAAAAAAAGAACTCGGTCAGACTCCAAATACAGACAATGACCGCAATTAGCGCAGGCAAATTGAGGTATAAGAATCGGTTCTTCTCTCCTTTTTCTTTTAACTTTTTCTACTAATTTTAAACCATTGGCTACTGCTACCATTACAAATGTCCTTATATCTGCTGTCCAGATATGAGTAAACCCCATGGTCGTCAGATCAGAAGAGCCGATAACAGAAGTGCCTAATCCGGAAGTTATAGCGGTAGGGGCAATTAGAATGATAGGAAGCTCGTTTCTCTGGACACCCCCAGCACAGCATTTTTGAGTCCTTATCTTGCCTCATCGTTCTGAATTCTACCATTATAGGGCGACCTTGTCAAGTATTCGAATTGCCTCATCAAAAATCTATATGAAATTATATCATTGCCTCATATAAAAATCTATACAAAAATTAGGCTATCTCCTAACATAAGGACCGGAATGGAGGTGGCCTACGGTGAAACACAGCCGAAGCACCGCAAAGCACGGTGAAACAGTGCCGATTCTCAGGCAGTGCCGATTCTCAGGCAGTGCCGTAAGGCAGGAACCTTCTTCTTGTTACATACTAAATCCTTAACTGCTTTCTGAATAGAATGAAACAGGTCCACTTTCCTGTGCAGGATCTCTCCTGTCAGCATAAGATTAAGCTGTCTGTAGAGTTCAATCTGCGGGATGGTAGTTAGCGGCGTATAGATAGGAAAATACAGATTAGGATTTAGGCTCTCAATACAGCGAAGCAGTACTGCTTCGCTGTATGGAATTAACTGCTGGGGAAGAAGAGAAAATGTGCTATTGAACTTCTGGCAAAGGCCGCGCCTTATTGGTAAATCCTCGATGAGGGTATTATCCTCTTCTTGGGGGAGGGGGAAAGAATCCCCCTACGCATTTTATAGGGGGGGAAAGAGCCATAAGCAACAATATGTTGTATTCAGAAGGATGGAGGACTGATTTTTTTGAAAAAAATTGAGTAGAGGAGGGAAAAATGCTTATTTTCCTTGACAAGTTATTATAGAAATGGCTATAATTACCGTGAGGGTGGAAGGAAGTGGGGAAAAGTGGGGGAAAATCTGCCCCCGAGGAGTTTCCATCAATGTTTTACGGGGAATACGAACACGCCATTGACAAGAAGGGGAGGCTGATTATCCCGTCTAAGTTCCGGGATGTTCTCAAGGACAAATTTGTAGATTCCTTCATGGTGACCAGAGGTTATGAGAAATGCCTCTTCGTCTTCCCGCCCGATCAGTGGCAAGCCTATGAGCAGAGCCTGAGAGCTCTTTCTCCTCACAAAGCCGATCCCAGAGCCCTGAGCCGTATGTTCTATGGCGGGGCACAGCAGTGTCTCTGTGACCGGCAGGGAAGGATAAACATACCTAAGATTCTCTTAGACTATGCCAGCATTAATAAGGAGGTAACCATTATCGGGGTTTCCACCCGGTTCGAGATCTGGGATAGAGGGAGATGGAACAAGTATCGAGAAGCGGAGGAGAAAACATTAGAGGAGAGGGCAGAGAAGATAGGAGAGATTAGAATAGAATGAGAAGCTGATGCAGCACATCCCGGTGTTAGTTAAGGAGACACTTCAGTTCCTTAGCTGCCAGCCCAGTGGTATATATGTTGATTGCACAGTGGGAGATGGAGGTCATGCCGAAGCCATCTTAGAACGGCTGGTGGGAGAAGGAAGGCTGATCGGGCTCGACCAGGACGAGGAAGCCATAAAGAGAACGGCTGAGAGATTAAAGAAATATAGAAACCTCACCTTAATTCGAGATAACTTCAGGAATTTAGCACCCGTCCTTAAGAAACTTGCCCTGCCTGCTGCGCAGGTAGAGGGGCTACTTTTCGACTTAGGTGTCTCGTCTCTCCAATTGGATAGTCCGGAGAGGGGTTTCAGCTTTCGATTTGATGCCCCCCTGGACATGCGAATGAATAGAAGCATTTCATCTACCGCTACCGCGGCTCATTTAGTTAACCGTCTCTCCAAAGAGGGGTTAACAAAGATTCTCAAAGAATTTGGGGAGGAAAGATGGGCCCGCAGAATTTCCAATCTCATTGTGAAGAGGAGAAAAGAAAAACCAATCAGAACTACAACTCAATTGGTGGGGATTGTCAAAGAAGCTGTCCCCCGACCAAGGGGCAGAATCCATCCGGCTACCAGGACTTTTCAGGCTCTGAGGATAGCCGTTAATCAGGAACTGAAAGCCTTGAAAGATGGTCTGGAAGAGGGAATTAAAGTGCTCAGGCCCGGGGGGAGAATCTGTATCATTTCCTACCACTCCCTGGAGGATCGGCTCATCAAACAAGAGTTTGGGCGGTTGGCTAAGCCCTGCCACTGTCCTCCCCAGTGGCCAGTCTGCCGATGCCAGGGAAAACCAGTTCTTAGAATCCTGACCAAAGGTCCAGTCAGGCCAAGCGAGGAGGAGATATTGAGAAATCCACGCTCTCGCAGTGCCAAATTGCGAGCAGCAGAAAAAATTTAACACGATGGGAACGAGAAAGACAAACAAAGGCAGGGGAAATAAAAACAAGAGAAATAAAAACAAGAGAAAAGAGATTTTCATTTTTAAATATCTTCTTCTAACTGCCCTCTGTCTGAGTATAGTCCTGTTCTATGTCTGGGAAAGGGTGAAGATTTTAGAGGTTGGATACAAGATAAAGGAGAGGGGGGAGAGGAAAGAGAAACTAATCCAGGAAAGAGAAATCCTTCTTCTGAGGGCAGCTCGCCTCAAGTCTCCACAACGTTTGGAAAGGATAGCCAGGGAAGAAATAGGGCTAATTGCTCCCCAGTCTATTCGCACTATAAGAATTTCAAAAATTAAAAATTAAAATGGAAAATGACATATCAAAATCTAAAATGACTTTTAGCTCTCAGGTATCTATTCTGAACTGCCGAAGGCTAATAAAAAGGGTTATCTTGTGGTAAGTAAATGGCATAAGTTTCGCACCTTTCTCGTCCTCCTCGGTCTCAGTGCCTGCCTCATCTACCTCCTCCAGCATCTATACCAGATTCAGTTAGTTATGGGGGAGGCGCTTGGCCAGAAGGCAAGAGCGCAACACCAGATGGATTTCCAGATTTCTCCTCGGCGGGGAAATATTTACGACCGAAATGGAAAAGAGTTAGCAATTACCGTAAGCGTTGATTCCATCTGTGCCTGGCCGGAAAGGACGAAATCTATTACGGACAAAGAGGTAGATAAACTTTCATCTATCCTGGGAATATCCCCATCTACCCTTAGAGAAAAATTGCATAGCAGAAAGTCCTTTGTCTATTTAGCCAGGAAGGTGGATAAGGGGATGGGAGAAGAGATAAGGAGGCTCAATCTTCCTGGAATTGACCACCTGGAGGAAGTGAAGAGGTTCTATCCTAAGGGCAGCTTAGGTGCCCATCTCTTAGGATTCGTTGGCGTAGATGGTACTGGACTGGAGGGATTGGAACTCTACTATGATAGATATCTTCGGGGGACTCCTGGCTGGTGTCAGGTGGAGAAGGATGCCCGGGGCCGGGAGATTCTTCCCTTCCGGGACGACTACGCTCCGCCCACGGATGGCTGCCATTTAATCTTAACCATAGACGAGGTCATCCAACACATCGCCGAACGGGAACTGGAAAGGACCTTTCAGGAAAGGGAGGCTAAGGGGGGGGCCTTAGTGGTCATGGACCCCAAAACAGGCCAGATTCTGGCTCTGGCTAACCGACCCACCTTCAATCCCAACTCCTTTAAGGACTGCCCGGCAAATTGTCGTCGGAATCGAGCCATTACCGATACTTTCGAACCCGGCTCCACCTTCAAAGTGATTACGGCCGCCGCTGCCTTAGAAGAGAGGCTCTTCCAACTGAAAGACAAGATCTTTTGCGAGGAAGGCTCCTACCGATTGAGCAGCCATAGTATCCGTGATGTTCATCCCCATGGATGGCTCAGCTTTAAGGAGGCAGTAGAAGTATCCAGCAACATTGGCGCCGTCAAGATTGGACAAGCCCTGGGAAAAGAGCGACTCTATGGATACATCCGTTCCTTTGGGCTTGGCGCAAAGACCGGTATCGATTTGCCTGGGGAAGTAAGAGGGTTGATAAGGCCTCCGCAACGCTGGTCAAAACTTTCCCTGGGAGCCATTCCCTTTGGACAGGAGATAACGGTTACCGCCGTGCAGTTAGCTACCGCCCTCTCCGCCATTGCCAACGGCGGGATCTTAATGTGCCCGAGAGCGGTCGATGCCATTCTCGATCAAGAAGGAGAAGTGGTGAGAAAATTTGAGCCCCAGGCAGTGAAGAGAGTTATCTCTTCTCGGACGGCTAAGCAGCTAACCGAGATTTTGATCGGGGTGGTGGAGAACGGAACTGGAAAGATAGCTCGCCTGAAGGGATATAGGGTAGCCGGTAAGACAGGGACAGCCCAGAAGGCAGAAAGGGGAGGATATTCACATACTAAATTCGTTTCCTCCTTCATGGGCTATCTGCCGGCCGAAGACCCAGAGGTAGTCATCCTGGTAATTATCGATGAACCCCGAGGGCATCACTACGGGTCGACGGTGGCTGGGCCTGCTTTTCGCCGGGTGGCTGAGGAGGTCATGAGTTATTTAGCAATATCAAAAATTAAAAATTAAAATGCAAAATGACACGACTCACTATGTGAGTGCTCCAAGTTCAAAATTATAAAAGATTTTTGGATTTTGATATGTAATTCTGCATGTGCAGAATTTGATACAGCCGAAGGCAGTACTGCCTGTGACACGTAAGAGTGCTGCAAGCGAACGGCACTGCCTGAGAATCGGCACTGCCTGAGAATCGGCACTGTTTCACCGTGCTTTGCGGTGCTTCACCGTATTTGATTTTTCCGAACGAAGTGAGGGTTAGATGAAACTAAAAGAGCTCTTAAAGGGTTTAGAGGTAAAGTTGATTCAGGGCCATAAGGAACAGGAGATTTCCGACATTGCCTATGACTCAAAGAAAGTGGAGAAAGGTTCGCTCTTCGCCTGTCTGAAGGGCTATCGTCTGGATGGGCACGCCTTTATCTCCGAAGCCATAGAGAGAGGAGCAGTAGCTCTACTAACTGAGGGGGGGAGGATGGACAGACGGGATATCACTTATGTAGTGGTGCCCAATACCCGGCCTGCCCTAGCCAGGATAAGCGATAATTTCTACGGACATCCTTCCGGAAAAATTAAGGTCATTGGAGTCACTGGAACTAATGGGAAGACGACCACTACTTATCTCACTGAATCCATTCTTAAGGTAGCCGGTTACCAGGTTGGTTTAGTGGGAACCATAAACTACCGCTGGGGGGAGAGAATTGTTCCCGCTGGAATTACTACTCCCCAATCGGTGGATCTACAAAGAATGCTCAGCGAAATGGTTAAGGCTAAGTGTAATTATGCCGTACTGGAGGTTTCCTCCCACTCCCTGGACCAGCACCGAGTTGACTTCATTGAATTCGATGTGGCCATATTCACCAACCTGACCTTAGATCACTTAGATTACCATGGTTCCTTCTCCCATTACCTAAAGGCTAAGACTAAGCTCTTCCAGCAGTTGAGAGAGGAGGGGGTAAAGAAAGAAGGGAAAGTTTCCCTGATTAATATAGATGATCGCTATCGTCGCCATCTGCTTAAAGTGGCTCCCGGTAAGGTTCTCACCTATGGTATAAAACGGAGAGCTGAGATCAGAGCTTCCCAGATAAGCTCTTCTCTGTCTGGTCTTTCTTTCCAGGCCGATACTCCCGCCGGGTCTTTTCCTGTGAAAATGAAACTCATGGGCACAAGTAATGTCTATAATGCGCTGGCCGCCATTGGAGTGGGAATAAGCCAGGGGATAAAATTGGACTCTATTAAGGAGGGGTTAGAGACTGCGCCGGGGATACCGGGAAGGTTTGAGCTCATTGACGGCGGGCAGGACTTTACCGTCATTGTCGATTATGCTCATACACCCAGTGCCTTAGAAGGCCTCTTGATGCTCGCCAAGAGCATGGCTAAGGGGATGGCCAGGGGAAAGATCATCACCGTCTTTGGCTGCGGTGGGGATAGGGACAGGAGCAAACGCCCTCTCATGGGTAAGCTCTCATCGCGCTACAGCCACCTTTCCATTCTAACCTCAGACAATCCCAGGAGTGAGGAGCCAGGCGAGATTATCAGTGAGATTCGGCGTGGATTTGGGCGCAGAGGCAACTACTTGGTAGTTGAAGATAGATTTCAGGCCATAAAGGAAGCTTTGGCCCGGGCCAGAAAGGATGATGTGGTAATAGTGGCTGGCAAGGGGCACGAAAGTTATCAGGTGCTCAAGGATACGGTGGTTGCCTTTGACGACCGAGATGTAGTGAGAAAGATACTGGCGGGCAGATAATGTGATGGAGAAACTGACCGTCGCTGAGATTGTTGAAGCAAGCCAGGGAGATTTAATAGCTGGTGATCTTCAATTGATTGTTCCTAACATCTCCATCGATTCTCGCACTATAAAGGAGGGAGAATTATTCCTGGCCCTGAAGGGGAGAAGATACGATGGGCACGATTTTTTGGAGGAAGCCCTGCAGAGAGGTGCTATGGGAGCCATTCTCAGCCACCGGCCCCGAGGCTTCGGTCAGAAGGCACAAGCTACCATTATCCAGGTTAGCGATACCTTAAAAGCCCTTCAGGATATCGCTCATTATTATCGGAAAAAGTTTGCTCTACCCATAGTGGCGGTAACGGGGTCGAATGGCAAGACGACTACCAAGGACATGATAGCGGGCATCCTGTCTAAGAAGCTCGTCACCTTGAAAGCAGAGTTCAGTTTCAATAACCAGGTAGGAGTTCCTTTGACTCTGCTTCGCCTCTCGAGCTCATACCAGGCAGCAGTTTTAGAGATAGGCATGAGTGCTCGAGGCGAGATTGCTCAACTTGCCGGACTGGTCGAGCCAACTATAGGAGTGATCACCAATGTGGGGCCAGCCCACCTAAGACTGTTTACCGATATCGAGGAAATTGCTGAGGCCAAGGGAGAGTTGGTGGACAGTTTAAGCGAGAAGGGGACAGTCGTCTTGAATAGAGACGACGGGCGGGTCTGGGCTATGGCCAGGAGGGTCAAAGGAAATCTGGTCAGCTTCGGGATAAAGCGCAAGGCCGACTTTCAAGCGACCGAGGTCAAGTGCCTGTCAGATGGGCGAGCGGTATTTACCTTGAACGGAAAAGTGAGAATTGAATTGCCCGTCCTCGGATATGTTAACATTTACAATGCCCTGGCCGCTGCTTCTGCCTGTTCTCTCTTTCAGCTTGACTTGAGTGTAGTTAAGGAAGGATTGGAGGGTTTCAAGGCACCGGCCATGCGCATGCAGGTTCTTTCCTTGGACGAAGTCCACCCTGTTAGAGATAAATCTCTAAACGGGGTAAAGGTTATTAACGATGCCTATAATGCTAACCCGGAATCGATGAAGATGGCCCTTCAGCTCCTCGGTCGTCTTCACCCTGACGGGAGGAAGATAGCCGTTTTAGGAGATATGTTAGAATTGGGGAAATGGGGTAAGCGAATGCACCGGGAACTGGGAAAGTTAGCGGCCACATCTTGTCAGGTTTTAGTCACCGCAGGCAAACTTTCTCGAAATTTAGCCGAGGAAGCAATTCTATCTGGTATGAAGGATGTCTTCATCTGTGAGAATAGTCAAGAAGCAGGGAAGAAGATTGCGGAAATTATTAAGTCAGGTGATACCATCTTAGTCAAGGGATCAAGGGCGATGAGGATGGAGGAAGCTATCCATGTTCTATCATCTCTATCCGCTTCTACGTGAATTTTTCTCTCCCTTTAATGTCCTGCGCTACATCACCTTCCGGGCTGCCCTGGCCGCGGTAACCGCTCTCCTCTTGAGTCTTATCTTAGGACCTCTGGTCATAAGGAAACTGAGCAAATTCAAAGTAGGGGAGAGAATTGGCAAGGAGGCCTGCCCGGAGCTTCGCGCTCTTCATCGGGATAAGGAGGGGACTCCCACCATGGGCGGAGTTCTCATACTGTTGAGCCTTCTCCTTCCCACCCTCCTCTGGGCAGATCTTAGTAACAGATTCATTCTCTTAATTTTAGGAAGTACTATCTGGTTGGGCATTTTGGGATTCATCGATGACCGGATAAAATTGGTTAGCGTAGCTAAGGAGCGCTCCGGCGGGTTAAGAGTGGCCACTAAGTTTACCGGTCAATTAGGCTTAGGACTATTGATTGGCTTATATCTTTATTATCATCCCCTTCACCCCGAGCACGGAACGGAGCTCACCTTCCCCTTCTTCAAGAATCTATTTCTCCCTTTAAGCTGGCTTTACATTCCCTTCGTTATGTTAGTCATTGTAGCTACCTCAAATGCAGTGAATCTCACTGATGGGTTAGATGGTCTGGCCATCGGCTGTGTGGCGGTGGCCGCGGCGGCCTATGCGGGGATGAGTTATGTATGCGGACATGTTAAGTTCAGCGAGTATCTGAATATCGTCCACATCGTCGGCAGTGGGGAGCTCGCCATCTTCTGTGCCGCGGTCGTTGGAGCCGGGCTTGGTTTCCTCTGGTTTAACAGCTATCCGGCCCAGGTCTTCATGGGAGACACGGGCTCCCTGGCTTTGGGTGGAGCATTAGGAGTAGTGGCCATTGTCATTAAACATGAAATATTGCTGTTAGTGGTGGGCGGAGTCTTCGTCCTGGAAGCCCTCTCGGTGATCATCCAGGTGGTCTCCTACCGACTTCGGAAGAAGAGGGTATTCATGGTGGCACCCCTACATCACCATTTTGAACTGCGGGGCTGGGCTGAACCGAAGGTGACTGTTAGATTCTGGATCTTAGCTGTCATCCTGGCCCTGCTTAGTTTGAGCACTCTGAAACTGCGATGATAAAACTGCGAGGTGAGAGAGTAACCGTGATTGGCTTAGGGAGGAGTGGTTTGGCCGCCGCTAAGCTTCTCCATGATTTAGGGGCCAGGGTTGCTGTTAGTGAAAATAGTGAGAACGAAGAGATTAAAAAAAGAGTTAGGGAACTCAGGGAAGAAGGCATCCAGGTAGAGATAGGAGGACATAGCAAGGAGGTAGTCTCAGAGGCCGCTCTTATAGTGGCCAGTCCGGGAGTTCCTCCGGATTCAGCTCCTCTTCGACTGGCCCGGGAGAAAGGCGTTGAGGTCATCAGCGAGCTGGAATTGGGTGCTCATTTCTGTCCGGGTCGCATTATCGGCGTTACTGGCACCAATGGTAAGTCAACGACGGTTACGCTAATTGCGGAAATCTTTAAGGCAAATGGTGGCCGGGCACTGGTAGCTGGCAACATCGGAATCCCCATATGCAGTTTAGCAGATAGAATCAGGGAGGAGGATATAGTGGTGCT
>JAUWHM010000130.1 GCA_030605915.1 Nitrospirota bacterium
ACGAGGAGATACAGTCCATGGAAGCGCAGATGGCTACTATGGAAGGACCAGGAAGTAACCGGCTACCGTGGTCTGACCTTCTCATAGATATAAGCGGACCGGCCAGGGAGCGGGTTTGGTTCAAACGAGTGGTTCTGGATGGAAAAACAGGAATCTGTCAGATAGCCGGCAGCTCTTTAGAGGCTAAATTCATTTCTGCTTTCATGCTAACCCTGCGGGAGTTATCGTATTTTGATGAGGTGAGCGTTCGATACATGGTCGACGCTGGAAGGCAAAATCAGAAAGTGGTGAACTATGAAATTAACTCAAAACTTACTCAGCCAGATCAATAAAGGCTCAAGGAAGACAATGGCTGTAGAAGTTGTTTTCTTCATTTCAGTAGTTTTAGTGTTCCAGCTCTTCGTCTTCCGCCCTCAGCTGGCTCGGTACTCTAACCGGGAAGCTGAGCCCCGGGATGCGGCTCAAAAGCAGAATACAGAACTAACCAAAAAGGAGGGATATTTAGCCACTCTGCGTGATAACCTGAGCTTTCTCAAAAGTAGAGTGTTAACTCAGGCGGAGCTTTCCCAACTGGTGGATGAAATAACTAATTTAGGAAGCTCCTCGAATGTCGAGGTATCCTCTATCAAATTCCGTACGACCAAGGAAAAGTCGAAATATACGGAAGTCTTCGTGGACATAGAACTACAGAGCCGCTATCGAGAGATAATCAAATATCTGCGCAAACTGGAAACCTTATCAAAGCCGGTTAGTCTGCATACTCTATCCATAGAGACTCACAAGGAGATATATCCAATGATAACCGCTAAGCTAACAGCCAGTGCCCTTGTTTCTGGCACAAGTGAAAAGGAAAAGACTCTCAATGAAAAAAAGTGAGAAGACTATGGCTGTGGTAGTCGTCGTCTTGATAGGAATTGGGGCAGCGGCACATCTCTCGAGGAAGACCCTGGCCACCACCGGGAAAGCGGCCGGGTCCTCAAAGATAGTTAGCCAGGAGGCCCGTGGAGGCAAAGGGAACTCATCCGGTCGGACGAGTTACCGGGCTATTATAGTTAAGCGCCAGCCATCAAAATCATTAGCTGAACTGGTTAATGACCCATTCGTCAGCTTAATAAGAGAAAAGAGATCAAACTCTGCCAATTTATCTGCCATCAAATTAGAGGGAATACTCTGGGATGAAAGCATTCCCTTAGCCATCATTAATGATTCTATTCTGAGAGAGGGAGATTCCATAGATGGGCTAACCATAGAGCAGATTGAAAAGAATAAGGTGACTTTGATTAAAGGAGAGGAGAGCTATGTGCTCGAAGTTGAGGAGAAGGCGGAAGGGTGATATGACATGGAAAAGAAGGCAAGTATATTAGTGGTGGATGACGAAGCTGGTCTGAGAGACCTTTTTAAGGCCGAACTCCAGTGGCAGGGTTATCAGGTCATCACCGCCGGCGACGGCCAGGAGGGTCTCAGACATCTGAACCAGGACCAGATTGACCTGGTTATTTCCGACATCAAGATGCCCGGGATGAACGGCATAGAACTCCTGAAGGCGGTAAAGGATAAGGACCACGATATGCCCGTTGTCATAATGACTGGATATGCCAGCTTAGAGACGGCCATGGAAGCAGTCAGGCTGGGAGCCTATGACTACATCAGGAAACCATTTGCCAACTTTGAGGAAGAAGTGCTCCAGGTGGTGGAAAAGGCAGTGGAGAGAGGGAAGCTGGTCAAAGCAAATAAGCGCCTGACAGAAGAATTGAAGATAGCCAACAGTGAGATGAAAAAAGTTAATAGTAAGCTCCGGGCCATGATTGCCCAACTCTCTGTCTTGCAGCAGACCAGTCAACTGATAAATGAGACCAGGGAAGTGGAATCTATTCTGGATGTGGCTCTAGATACTATTACCCTCGGTCTGGGCGTCAAGGCATGCTCCATTATGCTAAAGTCAGATGGTAAGGAGGTGCTTGTCATCAGGCGAGCCAGAGGCCTGAGCCAGAAGACGGTGCGCGATTTCAAAGTCAGGCTGGGAAACGGAATTATCGGGAAGACCATCGAGAAAGGTGAATCAGCCCTCATATTGAATTATAAGGATGATGGAGATTTTCAGGCCAAGTTTGGTCAGAAGGATAAGGATGAGATAGAGGGCTTCCTCTGCGTTCCTCTGAAGGCAGTCGGCCAGGTGGTAGGAGCCCTGAACATTCACAAGTTAGATGGTGGGGCCTCCTTTGACGAGGATGGGCAGAATCTCTTCTCCATAATTGGAGCTCAGATTGCCTCCCCCATCGCCCTTATTTCAAAAAAGGGTAAAAACAATGCTCTCTGAGAGATTTCAGGTGAAGAAGGGCTACACTCTTATTGAACTCATGCTGGCTGTATCTATTGTCGGTTTATTGGGATTGATTATTGTTCCCAAAACGGTGAATTTTCTGCCCGACTTCAATTTAGAAGGAGAAGCCAGGAAGATGATGGCTAAGATAAGAGAAGCTCAGCAGCTTTCTATTGCTAAGCGCGAATTGTATCAACTGGAATTCGATTCTGACCTGGAACAGTACCTGATCCGATATGTTGCGACGCCGCAGCCGGTCATTGTGGAAACGGTGCGGCTGGGCGGCAACATAGAAATTCAGAGCACGACATTCTCACAGAACACAGTCGAGTTTAATTTCTTTGGAGCTCCGGATGCCGGAGGAGATATAGTTCTCATGAATTCAAAGGGACAAACAATGACGGTGAGTATCACTCCGGCTACTGGAAGGGTGACAATACAGTGAAAAGTTTAAAGCTCAAAGTTCAAAGTAAAAATTCTGCCTTCAGCCTGATTGAAGTAGTAGTAGCCATATTCATCTTGGGCACGGCTCTGGTAGGGATTTCCCAGATGTTCCGCCTCGGGGTGATAAATGATGAGGTAAACGAGAAGCGCCTCGTTGCTCTCAACCTTCTCCAGAGGACGATGGAAACAATAAGGGGATATGATTTCAATACCATTGCCTCCGAAACGAGGGCAGCCGTGAGTGATTTTCCAGATTATGAGATAGAGATTACCAAGACCGATATTTCTGGAAACCTAAAGAAAGTGCTCGTCACCACTTACTGGCAGAGCGACACCGGACAACCAGCCAGCCAACAGGTAGCTACATTGATTGCCAACGCATCCGCCATGAGCCAGATAGCTTACTCACATACCACCTGGGCAACTGCCTTCGGGGACTCTGGGCAGACCGGGTGGCTGAATCATGAGAACGCCTATGATAGCGCGAGCGGACCAAACGATGCCTGGGCCACGGTGACCGTAGCAGATTACAGAGCCTTCTTAGCTGGTTTTACCAGCGGCGGGCATACAGAGGCCATCACCAAGGTAGAGGTCTGCGTCTATCTCTACCTTGACTCCCCAATCGTAGATGATGAGTTAAGGGTGTTGCTGAAATTCAACGGTTCCACATGCTCCGCCGAATATTCCCTGGCCAATCTCAACGACTTTGTTGGAAGCGACAATTCAGGGGCAACGTACGTGACCTTACCGGATACGGATGCCCCCGGAGGCACCTGGGACTGGAGCGATTTTGACGGCGACCTTGAAATCAAGGCTGAGTTCTGTGACGTGGCAACCAGTGACGGGGTCACCTGCTATGTAGATGCGGCAGGTTTCAGAGCCACCTATGAGGCAGCGGAATAAAATGGTCCGACTTGGGATTAAAGAGATAGAGAGCACGGAGAAGAAAAAAAAGCGGGAGAGCGGCCTGACCCTTATTGAAATGGTCCTGGTCATGGCTCTGTTGGGGACAATCTTTCTGGCTACCTATCCGGTTTTTAATGTATCTCTTAACATCTGGCAGCGCCAGGACGGCCGGCAGCAGGTGATTCAGACGGCCAGGGTAGCTATGGCCAGAATCACCGAAGAGCTGCGCTACGGCAGCGCTGTT
>JAUWHM010000062.1 GCA_030605915.1 Nitrospirota bacterium
GTGGTAAACCTGGAGATGGTAGGCTTAATTCCTTGGACCCTATATTTACCCTTTGGCTTTTCCGGGTCAAATCCATAGCGTAAGATGTCACCTAACCTATCAACATCCACTTTGACATAACCAAGTAGTTTATCACCTTGAGATACATTAGCAATATCATCAAAACTAACTGGCTGATTCTTTTCTTCTCCATTAGTTGGAATATGTGTTGTCAGATATTTGAATCCCGTAACGGGTAATCTTATTTCAGGGCTATTTAACCGTAAAGTAAGATAAGGTTCTTCGGTCAGTTTATCCCTTAAATCTTTTTCATCCCATAGTTCAAAGGAATAATTAAATATCTTAAATTGGTGGCCCTGATTATTAAAGAATGCAAGGTATTTCTTCCTAGGCAAGAGTTGTCCAATTTTAGTATCAGTCAGGCACCGTTCACAAAGGTTATCTTCGTTAGGTTCCCCTTCTTTCCGGGGATATTTATGACAGCCTTGACAAGCTTTTTCGTCACCTTCGATAACTTCAGGTCGCAGGAATTCTTGTTCCGGCCACCTCCCATTGGAAGAAAACATTGACTTATGAGGCTGATATTTCCCGTAATTAACTTCAGCTTTTAATCTATCCAAAACCTTTGAAAAATTCGCCAAATCTCTACCTGACGATCTGATGCTTGCTATACTAAGTGAAAGTTCAGCGTTTAATTGAGTGAGTGTCCACTCGTCAAACTCTTTCTGTAATTCTTCTATCTTCCTACTCGTCTCTTTGAGATTCGGCACAAGGATATAGAAATTGCCACCAGCGGAAATTATTAGGTTGCACAATGGCAGATTGAAAGTCTGAAGTATTTTATGGGCTGCCACCTCTGAGATGAGCTGAACAAGTAAGGAGCGAGCCCGTAAGCGTTTGGCAACCTTACCCTGCTGTGTAAGGACACTGAAAATATAAGGCTGTATTCCTGCTATATCGCCCCCAATCAAGCAAAAAGCGGTGCTATCTAAATTCAAAGTCTGATCCCGATTCTCTATGGAATAATCATAAAGGCATATAGCAATTGCCGCCGTGGTCTTAAGATGGTCAAATAGTGATACATCTGGTTCATCCTTATAAGCCGCGCTGGGAATACACCAGCTATACTTCCAAAGCAGGAAATATATGAGGTCAATTATTTGGTCGGGAGATAGGTTATTGAACTCTATCGACTTGATCTCGCGGTTGAATAAAGATAACAACTCTGCATATTCTTTGACAGAGCACTTTTTCTCGTCTATAGGGAATGTCTCTCCAAGATGTTCCGCGCCCAAAGGGCTGAGTTTATGATACTTCTCTTTCTTAACATCATCGGAAATAGAGATTCGCGAAAAAACAGAGATTAAACGGTCAGTAAATGGGTCACCTTTTTCCTCTTGTCTAAGTTCGATACGTTCGCCAGCTGAAATTGCATCAGCTAAAGAAATGTAAGGCTCGCCGTAGTGATGATTACTGATTGCAGACCTTATGATTTCTTTTTTATCCAGGCTAAATATGGTAGTTAGTTTTTCAGCAAGATTATTCTGAAACCACTCTTCGCCCCACTGGGAATGGTCTCTGATTGTAGGGTCGTCCTGTGCCCGTTGTGCAAATTTTCCAATATCGTGCAGCAGTGCGCCCAGGATTAGAGATTGTCTAGTTGTATCTGAGTTGCTCATAGCTTCTTCCCAATCCTGATAATCTCTTTTATGAAATGATTATCTGCTTTCATCTTTTCAAAGTTTTCGGGGTATATACTAATGGCTCTATGGGTAAAAGATTTGTTTTTCTGCACCGTGAGAAATCTTACCTTAAAATCTCATACTTCCCAAGACCAAAGACGCAGCCTTTGCCTACGTGGACATATTGGCCCAGTGTAAGTAGGGGCAAAAATCTTTCTAAGTCGCCGGAGTAGGTTGCTTTACCGATAAAGCCTCCCAAATTCATCTTGTTTTGTTGTCTCCGTGAATATCGATTCCAATCCACCCACCTGACGCTACACCTCAGGAGACTTACCTTTCTGGCATCCTTAATCAGTTGTTGGTAATTCACATTTAATTCTTCATCACTATGGAAGTAGGAGAGTGAGGATATTCTCCTCAATAGATTTCTGATGATGACATGAAACTCAGGGGTATTGACAAAGGTCTTGTTAAACTTGAGCCGGGTGGGAGTAACAAAGTTAATAGTCAATCTGCCTTGGGGGAACCTTTGCCATTCTTCCTCCAAGTCCGGCGCTGTAACCGAATGATCTACATTCTTCACCGTCTCATCCTCGGAAGAATAAATCTTCTCGCTCCCATCTCCAATGATTTCAATTGCATCGGCTCTCGTTAATTCATATTTGCCCCTGCCCTTTCCGATCCCTACCTCTCCCAACTCCTTGAAAGCTAACAGAAAGTAGGGCAGATAATCAATTCCTCTGCCAACTAGAATTAAATTAAACCTGAGCATCTCCTTGGGTTTATAATCCAGCTTTGTTTCTAAAGGTGGCTCGATGATAAAAGGGCGAGGAATATCACTATTCTTGCTAAGCTTGTCTGAGCTTTGAGGGGGAGAAGTCTCAAAGATATAGGAGTAAGGGCATTTCTCCTTTAATAGACAATGAGAGCAGGTCTTGTCCCGACTTGAACAGGAGATCTTTCTAAAGACAGAGCCAAAACCTCCCCGCAGAGTGGATCCCTTATAGGGAGGGAGAACCAGCCTGTCCTTGGCGGTCAAGCCTAACTCAAATTTGCTCAGTCTGAACTGCGTTAACACTGGGTTAATCGCCTCGCAAATGCAGTAATACCCACGTTCTGGACTATAGCATACTTTGGCATGGAAGTAAATGTAAAAAGCTTCCGTTGTAAAAAGTTGCGCCTGACCTTGACAAGAGGGCCCGTTTTACGGTATACTTCAGTAGCTTTTTTGTCCAAGGAGGAAGGTGTAAAGCTTTTTTGCTTATCCTCCTATGCTTCAAGGAGTTATTAGGAAAGGGGAATTTTCTTGAAGGGAGGTTTAGAAGTGTCCCTCGAAGAGAGGCTATTGGAGGATATGAAGGAAGCTCTGCGCAGGCATGATAAGGGGAGACTTTCAGCCATCCGCATGGTAAGGGCAGCCGCCAAGAACAGGGAGATAGAGTTAAGGAAGAAACTTTCGGATGAGGACCTTATTGGCGTCTTAGTTTCCATAGTCAAAAAGCATAAAGATTCAATTGAGAAATATAAGGCGGGGGGAAGAGATGACCTGGTGAAGAAGGAGGAGGAAGAACTGGCGGTAGTCCAAGCCTATTTACCCCCGCCTTTAGAAGAAAAAGAGTTAGTTGAGATGATTGAGTCTGCAATTGTAGAGGTAGATGCTAAGGGGAGGGCCGATCTGGGCAAGGTGATGTCCGTGATTATGCCTAAGGTCAAGGGCAGAGCCGAGGGAGCTCGGGTTAATAAGATGGTCAGAGAGAGACTGGAGGCTAAAAGTGAGACTGGATGAGATTTATCAATTTGTTGTTAAGAGAGGAATGGCGTTAGACCCTCGGGGGAAGCAGGAAATTAAGAAGGGACTGGAGAGGGCAAAAAAGGACTTTGAGGCGATGAAGCCGGATGAGAAGGAGGGCTTCGATAAAGAGGGATTGTGGAATCCTTACGCTGATACCCGCATTCTGCATGGCGACGGGAAAAGGCAAATAAGGCGCATTCTGGTTGGTATTGATATGGAGATTGGAGAGGTTCTTTTAGCGGAAAGGTTAAGGGAGAAGGGAAACAAAATAGACCTCATCCTTTCTCATCACCCGGAAGGATACGCTCTCGCCGGATTCTATGAAGTCATGCACATGCAGGCTGATATCTTAAGTAAATACGGAGTGCCAATTAATGTGGCTGAGGGACTGTTAGAGAAGCGAATCAAGGAGGTGGAGCGCAAGGTTCTTCCCTTAAACCATGCCCGGGCAGTGGATGCCGCCAGAATGCTGGATATCGCCTTCCTCTGCGTCCATACTCCAGCCGACAATCATGTAGCCAGCTTCTTACAGGGCAAGTTCGATAAGGGGAATCATTCCACGGTGGGAGATGTAATTAGGTTTCTAAAGACCCTTCCGGAATATAAAGAAGGATTTAAGAATAAAGCCGGACCAAAGGTGATAGCCGGCTCGGAGAAGAACCGGGCCGGGAAAATCTTAGTGGAGATGACTGGGGGGACAGAGGGAGCGAAGGAGATACTGGAAAAGTTGTCCCAGGCCGGGATTGGGACCATTGTGGGCATGCACATGGGGGAGGAGAGTTTTAAGGAGGCAGAGAAGCACCATATCAATGTGGTTATTGCCGGGCATATGGCCAGTGATACCTTAGGGATGAACCTTCTCCTGGACCATTTGACGAGAGAAGAGCGTTTAGAGATAACTTCATGCTCTGGATTCAGGCGGATGGAAAGAGGAGCGTCTAAGAGACGGAGGAAAAGATAAGTTCACGATAGAGCAGTGCTGTTACACTGAAGGGACTTTATGGCTAATCGTATTCCCGATTCTATAATTGAGGAGGTCCAGAATCGGTCAGACATCGTTGAGGTCATCTCCGAATATCTTCCCTTGAAGCCGTCCGGAAAGAACTTTAAGGCTCTCTGTCCATTCCATCAGGAGAAGACGCCTTCCTTCGTGGTCAGTCCCGAGAGGCAGATCTTTAACTGCTTTGGCTGCGGGGTGGGAGGAAATGCATTCTCCTTCCTGATGAAACATGAAAGTCTGACTTTCCTGGAAGCTCTTAAGATGTTAGCTGACAAATCAGGGGTCAGTCTGCCCAAGATGGGTGGGGGAGAGGGAAGGAAGAGCCTGAGGCTATTTGAGCTAAATGAGCTGGCTACTAAATTCTTCCAGAGCCGCCTGGAGAACCGAGAAGGGGAGAGAGCCCTAAGATACTTACTAGAGGGGAGAGGGCTCTCTAAGGAGACAATCCATCGGTTCCGCCTGGGCTATGCTCCCGCCTCCTGGGACAGTCTATTGAGGGAAGCGGGCAAACGAGGTTTTTCCCCTTCTATCTTGGAGGAAGCTGGTCTTGCGCTCAGGCGTAAGGACGCAGAAGGGTTCTACGACCGGTTTCGCAATCGTATCATCTTCCCCATCTTCAATGTGATTGGGAAGGTGATTGGTTTCGGGGGAAGAGCCCTGGACACAGTGGACCCTAAGTATATGAATTCTCCCGAGACCGCTATTTATCATAAGAGCAATAGTCTGTATGGATTAAACCTGGCTAAGGAACATATCTTAAGAGAGGGGAAGGTGATTGTGGTAGAAGGTTATTTAGATGCCATTACTCCCGCTCAAGGAGCAATCGGTAATGTGGTTGCCTCCCTGGGCACTGCTCTCACCTCGGGCCATGTCCGACTTCTTCGCCGCTATGGACAGGATGTAGTCATGGTCTACGATAGTGATAAGGCTGGAGTTGAAGCTACCTTAAGGGGATTGGATCTATTGGTTGAGGAAGGAATGCATGTTAAGGTAGTCTCCCTGCCTCCCGGCCGAGACCCGGATGAGTTTGTGCGCCGGGAGGGGAAAGAGGCTTTTCAGGGGAAGCTAAAGGAGGCCGAAGACCTATTCAATTATAAGCTGAACCTTCTTAGTTGCCGATATAACAGAGATTCCGTGGAGGGCAAAGCGGAGATAGTTAAGCAGATGCTGCCCACTATTGATAAGTTTCAAAATGCTATTGAAAAAAAAGGCTACATTAAGAGGTTAGCCGAGGAGCTGGGATTGAGGGGAAGAATTACCTCCGGGGAGGAATGGATACTGACTGAACTTCAGAAGCTGAGGAGACCTACCCGCCGAATCCGCCCTGGCGGAACAGACGGGAAGGGCCAGACTTCCTCACTTACCTCTTACATAGAGGATGGCTCAGTTGTAGCAGAGAGGGACCTTCTCCAGATAATGCTCCAGGAAGAAGAACTGGTTGGGGAAGTGAAGAAGAAACTAAGAGCAAGCGATTTTCGAGATGAAAGATATAGACCAGTAGTAGATGTCATCTTCCACCTAAAGGAAGGGGGTAAACCAATACGGCCAGGGGAGGTAATAAACTGCCTTCAGGATGAGGAGCTTGCGGCCATGGTCTCTCAGTTAGTGGCACGGGAATGCCCCCACTCGGATAAGGTGAAGGCAGTAGAGGATTGCGCAAATAGGATAAAAGAGGAAGCGAAGAAAAGAAAGAAGATGGAGCTTACTGAGAGAATAGAGGAGGCTCAAGAGCAAGGTGCGGAAGATTTAGAAAAGAATCTACAGCTTGAGTATCAGCAGCTTCTGGGTAAGTAATTTTTTAGAGGGGTGAATAGTGGAAAGAAGAGGAGAGATAAAGAGACTCATTGAGAAGGGAAAGGAGAAAGGTTACCTCACCTACGCTGAGGTGAATGACCTTCTTCCTCAGGAGGTCGTCTCCTCGGAGGAGATCGATAATATCCTGGTCATGCTTGGAGATATGGATATCGAGATTGTTCCCACCGAGGAATCCTATGAGAAGAAGAAAGCGGCTGAGGTGCAAGAGGAGAAGAAGATCTTCCCGGAAGCGGTGAGAGTAGAAGACCCGGTGAGAATGTATCTTAGGGAGATGGGACAGGTGCCGCTGCTAGCTCGGGAAGAGGAGATACGATTGGCTGAGGAGATCGAAAGGGCCGAGGAAAACTTAAGGAATCTGGTCCTGGATGCTGATTTTACCGCTAAGAAGCTCAGGAACTTAGGGCAAAGGATATTAAAAGGAGGGCTTAAATTAAAGGGGGTAGCCGAAGAGAGGTCGCCTCAGGCGACCAAAAGACTCCTGAGGCAACTTCCCAAACTTATGGATAGGCTGAAGAAAGAGGGAACTGAACTATCCAGCCTCAAGAAACAGTTGAAAAAAAAGACTCTGCCTCCCAAGGAGAAGGAGCGGCTTTCAGTAAAGAGGGAAAGAGTGAAGCAGAGGATCATCCAAGCCGAAAAGGGATTTAACCTGAGTCAAGAGGAGATGGAAACAATTATCTCCGAGCTCAAGGGTTCACTGGCAAAGATGGAGGAAGCAGAAAGACATATAAAAAGAGTGCAAAGAAAGTCTGGTCTAAAGAGGAAGGAGATTGGCCAATTAGCTCGAAAGGTGGCTAAGGGGCCTGGGCAGGCTAGGAAGGTAGCCAAGGAGACCCGCCTGAGTCGGGAGGAGATTAACAGTTTCTACCGGGAGATTAGAAGTGGGGAGAGAAAGATTCGAAGGGCGGAGCAGGAGGCAAGAGCAACCAAGGACGAAATCCGCAGATTCCTCCGTTTGGTAGAGGAGGAGGAAATAAAGCTGGATAGAGCCAAGAAGATGTTAGTGGAAGCCAATCTTCGCCTGGTAGTGTCAATCGCCAAGAAGTATACCGGTCGGGGTTTATCTTTCCTCGACCTCATTCAGGAAGGAAACATCGGCCTGATGAGAGCAGTAGATAAATTTGAGTATCGCCGAGGATATAAGTTCTCCACCTATGCTACCTGGTGGATCAGACAGGCCGTAACCCGGGCCATTGCCGATCAGGCCAGGACCATTCGCATTCCTGTTCATATGATTGAGACCATCAATAAGTTGATCCGGGCCTCCCGCTACCTTGTCCAACAATATGGACGGGAACCAGCGGCCGAAGAGCTGGCTAAGATGATGATGATGGCAGTGGAGAAAGTAAGGGGGATATTGAAGATCGCCCAGGAACCAATATCCCTGGAGACCCCGGTAGGGGACGAAGGAGACAGTCACTTCGGCGACTTCATTGAGGATAAAGAAGCAATCTGTCCAGCCAGTGCTACCGCCTTCCTCATGCTCAAGGAGCAGATGGAGAAGGTGCTGGCCACTTTAACTGAGAGGGAACAGAGGGTGCTGCGACTTCGGTTTGGCATTGGAGATGGTTACTCCCGCACCCTGGAAGAGGTAGGGACGATCTTCAAAGTGACCAGGGAGAGAGTGCGCCAGATCGAAGCCAAGGCCTTGAGGAAACTTCGCCATCCAAAGCGAAGCCGGAAGCTGGAAGGATTCTTAGAGTCAGAACTGGTAGAGAAAAGAGGATAAGTGCAGTCTTGTGCCCACCTACGGTATTGAGGAGGAGGTCTTCGTAGTTGAGGAGAAGAGGCCAAGCCTACAATCTCTCTTCTATCTGAGCAAACTTCTCTTCCACAATCCTCGCTTTAACTATTTTTATACTACCTCCAATCTTTCCCACCTTCCCGATATTGCCACTGGACTGATGGCCGGGATTGAATTAGCCACTCGGCCCTCTCCAGACGTCCATAGGCTGATTGAAGATTTAATCAAGCGAAGAAAGGAGCTATCTCGAGTCTGCCCTGCGCTCATCCTGCCCATTGGTCACCTTATAGACTTTAAATCTTATTCCAAGACCTGTGCCCTGCATGTCCACATTGGCAATCTCCCGGATAGAAGACGAGCTTACTCAAATTTGGCCCACTTCCTTCCCTTACTTTCTCTATTGACGGTGAACTCACCTTACCGGGCAGGTAAATATTTCGGGCAGTCTTATCGCATCTATCACTCCCCTTTCATTGGTCCCTTGCGAGATAACCGATGGGACCGATTTCAGGATATCATCATCTCCAATAGATTGGGGACAATAGAGTTGAGAATCTTTGACCCGGTCTGGAACCTGGATCGCATCAGAGTGCTCTTAGAGGCCATAGATAGGATCGTCAATTTAGACGAGGAACTTCCCTTGGACAGAAACCAATATAAAAAGATACGCGGCTCGGTTGCCCTCTTCGGATACACCCGGGAGAGCAAAGCACTCCATGAGGAGCTAAACCAGATTTATCCTATTCCCGAGGATCTTCTCCGAGAAACAGCCTCAGATAGGGTGCGCCACTTGTTCCAGCGCAGTGGCCTTCTCCTAACCTACAGCGCTCTGGATAACGCCTACCGAAACGGTGCCTTTCAGCCCAGGGAAGTGCCAAAGTGCAAGCGAAGTTTGGCTCTCATCCTGGCCGGGATAACTGGCTACTACATCCCCAAGCTACCCTACACCATCTGGAAGACATGGAGGGAGAACTGTGGGTTATAATATTACTTTCCTTGCCCAAGCACCTTTCTCAAGAATATAATCATCATTTTTTGGTCGGGTGCAATGACTGGTTAGGCATTTTATCATAAGTCGTTTGCCGTAAGACCGGTACGCTTGGCGACGCGCGCCAGCATGCGAGGCCCAATTTCTTCCCGATCATGAAACGCAAAGACGTAATCTGGCCAGCCCTGTCTGGATAGGACACGGTGTGACGTACCAGATTGACGCTTAATTCTCCAGCCAATTCGCAACAGTGCTGACAACACCAAACGTGCCTTGGTTGATGGCCATTGACTCATGCCGGCACCGCAAAGAGTTCGTCGAGTTCCGGAATTTTTTCGCCGTGTTCCAACCGATCAGCAATCACACGTAAGGCTAGGCTTTCAACTTTTGCGATTGCTTCTTTACGACTTTGTCCATAACTCATCACACCAGACAGATCAGACACCTCAGCAATCCACCGACCATCTTCTTCACGTTCAATCTCAATATTCATTGGGTGCACCTCCTTTTTTGCCCTGTACTAAAGTTCCTTTGTTTAATGGTAAATATTCAGTGAACCCCGCCCAAAATTTCCTCGGGATCTAATTCTGATTCGTCTGCCAATGATGCCCCAATTAAGGCTCGTGACCTCCTCTTAAGCCCCCGCACGCTTACCTTCTGCCAGTGAGGGGTGTTTTTTCGTTGTTTAATTGCGTCTGTAACGCAATCCCGGCACTCAATAATAAGCCCACAATCAGGGCATTTATAAATAGTAAAGGATTTTAATCCCAATTTCCTGCCACTACCACATGGGCATGGGGCATTCCTGCCCACCTTGTGGCTTATATCCATCTCATGTTGCTTTTATTCTACCACGCCAGCAGATAAAGTCAACAAAAAAAATCGTCTGGGGGTCTTGACAAAACGGCTACAATATGTTATAATCCTAACAACTATTAACTGATAGGATTATAAGGGGGGTTGACCATGCAGCTTGAGCAAAAGGTGAGCAGGATACGCAGGCAGATGCGGCAGTTAGGGCCTCTGTTAAAGGGCACCCTTATAGATAGAGAAATACCCTGCGGAAAACCAAACTGCCGCTGCAAGAAGGGACAGGGACACCCAGGGCTATATTTGACTTACAGTTCAGAAGGGAAGACAAAGACCGTTTACATTTCCAAGAAGATGGCGCCGAAGGTAAGGAAGTGGGCAAAGAATTATGGCCAATTTAAGTGCCTTTTAGAAGAGATGTTTCAGGTACAGCTTAAGATAATTAAGGAAGGTAAATGATTACGGCAGCTACGGACAATTATCCACAGACCCAGGAATTTCTGGATGGACATCCAGCCACTCGTCTGGAGGACCACCAGAACTCATCAGAAGAACTCCATAGATTAAGGCGGGAGAATGAGAAGCTAACTGAGATTTTCCAGTTTGGTGTCAGAGAAATGAAATCTCACCAAGAGCAGGCGAAAATTTATAAGTTTTTCACAGTCCCACAGCATCCAAGATGGCGGGAACATGCTTCCCCCAGCCCAAAGGCATGAGGTGGACACCCTGACACATATCTTTCATCTCTTTAATGAGGCGAGCACAAATTTCAACGCTCTTCTTGGGGCGATCTTCCTTTGGCGTCTCCTTCATCTCGGCTATAAGAGCATCCGGGACGAAGACTCCGGCTACGTTCTCGTTCATATATTTGGCCATACCGGCTGATTTGAGCATCACAATCCCTAACATGACCGGCACCTTGAATTTAGAGGCTTCTTTCATAAATCTCTCAAAGATAGAGGGGTCATATACTGCCTGAGTCTGGAAGAACTGAGCCCCTGCTTTAATCTTCTTCTCCATCTTGATGAGCTGTGGTTCCAGAGGGTCGGCTCCTGGATTAACCACCGCTCCTAAGAAGAATTTAGGATTACCCTCCAGCTTCTCGCCAGCCATATCTTCACCATTCTGCAACTTCACGGCCGCCTGCAAAAGCTGAACTGAATCCAGATCGAACACCGGCTTGGCCTGAGGATGGTCACCCAATGTGGTATAATCTCCCGTAAGACATAGGACGTTCTCTATCCCTAAGGCCGAAGCATTCAGTAAATCCGATTGGAGTGCTAATCTATTCCTGTCCCGGCAGGTCACCTGGAAGACCGGCTCTACTCCTTTGTCCTTGATGAGATGACAGACAGTCAGGGAGCCCATCTTCATCACCGAGCTCTGTAGGTCAGTGACATTTACGCCATGCACCCTTCCCTTAAATACTTCTACCTCTTCCATGACATGGCTGAGATCGGTTCCCTTAGGGGGAGCTACCTCAGCTGTCAAGGCAAATTTGCCCGATTCAAAAGCTTCCCTTAACCTCATTTCTTATCTCCCTCCAGAATTAATGTACGTGGTTTCATTAACTTTGAGTAATCCTTAGCCTCTCTGAGCTCACTCATCTTCTCCAACTGCCCTATCTCTTTTAGACGTTTATAGATGAGGTCCCAGCCACAGTCCCGCTCAGGGTCCACTTCACACTTGCCATTGGAAGACCCTCCACAAGGACCGTTGAGAAGCCCCTTAGTACAGCGGGTAATTGGACAGATGCCTCCAGTCTGCTCCAGCACGCACTCAGCGCACAGGGAACATCGTTCTTCAAAATGTCCACCCCTGATTATTTCGCCCTGGAAAAGAGTATTTACCCCGGGGTGAACGATCTTATTCATCTTAATTCTCTCTGCATTCTCCCTCACCGACTGAGCTCCGCCACCACAAGCCATGACCAGGATTGAATCGGCCTTCTCTATCTCCTCTTTGCGCTCCCGGAATTTCTTTTTGACTTCAACAGCCTGGCAGGCCGGGTCAAGGACTATCCAGCCGGTTATCGTCTTACCTTTTTCCTTCAGCTTACCTTCCATCTCTTTGAGCTGGTCCTCTCCCCCTACCTGACAGGTAGTAGCGCAGAGGCTACACCCAACCAGAAAGATTTTCTCCTCTCCTTCAAGAGATTGCAATATCTCATCAAACGGTTTCTGCTCCTGTATGATCATTCAACTCCCTCCTCCTTCATCTCATGAGTAGCAAGGCTTTGAAGCGGAAAATGCCTTGCTCCTGCTAAATTTGCGCCTTGGCACATTCTACCGTATTCTTCAGCAACATTGCCGTAGTCAGCGGTCCCACTCCTCCCGGCACAGGAGAGATGTAGGAGGCCTTCTGCACCGCTTCCTCAAAGACGACATCGCCCACAGTCTTACGCTTCGGTTTGCCTTTCTCATTGAGTACAGGGTTTCCCTTCTCATCCAGAACTGGAACCCGGTTGATTCCGATATCTATGACGATGGCTCCTTCCTTAATCATATCGCCTTTAATTAAGCCTGCCTTACCTACAGCCACAATCAAAATATCTGCTTTCTTTGTATGCGCAGCTAAGTCCTTGGTAGCAATATGGCAGACGGTAGGGGTGGGCGATTCCATTAATGATTCCAGTAACATCAGGGTTATGGGCTTACCCACAATCTCACTATGTCCGACCACGGTGACTTCCTTCCCTTTTAGCTCTACTTCACTTGAGCGCAGAAGCTCCATTGCCCCTCGGGCGGTGCAGGGAGCGACCTTAGCCTGACCATAGACAAGCATACCCATATTGACTGGATTCATTCCCTCCACATCCTTAGATGGTGAGATGCTCATCTGCACCTTGCGAGCATTAATCTGCCCGGGAACGGGCATCTGGAGTATTACTCCGCTGACCGCGGGGTCCTTGTTTAACTTCTCAATAAACTGGAGAAGTTCTTCCTCGCTGGTCGTATCGGGCAACTCGTGCAACTGGTAATCAATGCCCATCTCCTCCGTGGCTCTTCGCTGATTGCGAATGTAGACCCTGGAGGCAGAATTCTCCCCCACCTGCACCGCCGCAAGAGAAGGAGTAATCCCCTTTCCTTTCAACTCCTCTATCTCCTTCCTCAGTCCCTCCTTAATCTTCCCTGCCAACGCTTCCCCATCTAATAGTTTAGCTGCCATCAGATTTACCTCCTCATTATTTTTTCTGCTTGGAATTCCCACCGTCCCAGATTACCACCTCTTCACTCGCTCTTCAAGATAAGGCTGCTCCAGACTATCCTACATTTTTTCTTTTACCTTGATTAGCACCTCGTCCTTGATAACAGAACTCTCCTTTAAGAGAAGCTCCAAAATCTCCCTCTTTTCCTTAACGGAGCTTTCATCCTTAATGCTAACTAAGTTTATCTCCACATTG
>JAUWHM010000108.1 GCA_030605915.1 Nitrospirota bacterium
TAAGAAATATTCCTTAGCATATCCCGTAGTTGTAACTAACAATAAAAATAAGAGAAAAACTAATCCTTTAAAAATTTTCATTCTCATTCTCCTATATACCTCCCCTTTTACATGTTGGAATCTCTCTCTAAACTAAAATTCTTTTCTCACTCCCTAGTCCACTTTTACCTTTGCCGTGTCAGTTGCAGAATATTCGAGGCTAAATTTCATCAGTCTTCCGCTTCCTTTTACCTTGTCCTTGTGGGTACCTGTATCTTCAAGAACATAAATGCTTTTGCCATCCGGGGCAACGGCTATATCATGAATGCCTTTAAATTCTCCTCTTGCTGGGTCGTCTCCTTCCTTGCCAAAAGTCCAGCCTGTCGTAAGAATTTTACCGTTATCCCAGACTTTGACTATTCTGTTATTGCCTCTATCAGCTACATAGATTATCATTTCTCCTGCCCAACAACAGCCAGTTGCATAATTAAAACTCTGATTAGGAAGTGAATAAACCCTCTCTATATCTTTGCCTGTGTCCTGATACTTAACCATGGTGTTATTCCGTCCATGCTTGTAATCGGGACAGTAAATATCCCCTCTTCCGTTAGAATCCATAGCGGGAGGAGAGGAAAAAGCCCATCCGGCACTCCCGGAATGAGATCCGCAATAAAGAAACCCTCCAAGCCCTTTTTGAGTGCGGTTATAAACTCTAATAGAATAATATTCAAAAGGTTTGATATAGATCCTGTTGTTTAGACCAAAGGCAATGCCTACAGGTATAGGGGTGCTTGGCGGGTTTTTAGAATCATACCCGCCTATCTGATGGAGCAGTTTTCCTTCAGGAGAGAAACAGGCAATATTGTGATAATTTCCAGCAATGTAGATGTTCCCCGAAGAATCAAGGTCTATGATACCCATACCAGCATTGCCGCTGGTACCCAGGTAAAAATAGTTCTTTCCATCAAAATCATTGAGTGGTTTGCCAGCGGGGTCAAATTTCCAGACCCAGTTTTGGTATGTAGGTTTTTTCCATACCGACCCGGCGACATAGAGATTTCCTTTTGGGCCTACGGATACTGCCATCGGGTTCAAGAATCCTTTTACGAGTCCTTTAGAACCAAAAGAAGTATCTAAAATTGCTTTTAAACCTTCCTTTATCTCTATTCTATATTCACCGGAAGGAACTTTTTCTCCCTCATCATCTTTTCCGTCCCAGACAATCTGATGACTACCTGCCTCTTGAATTCCCGAGAATAATGTCCTGACATAGATATCTTTAGCGGTATGGATATTTACTGTAACATCGGTTTCTTTATCCAGAGTGTAACTGATTACTCCTACACCACCAGGTGAGATAACCGGAGGAGAGACCTTGATTTCTCCTCCGAAGCACTTATCTGCCGCTAACACTAACAAGCTGAATCCTAAAACTACCCTTGCCATCCAATTCTTCTTCATTTTCTCTTCCTCCATTTTCACAATTCCCACTGCTTCCCTCATTTTTCAGGATAGCGCAGTGTTGACTATCCTGAAAATCCAACCACTGCCCTTTTCTGTGATATATATGTCGAAACACCCTCCTTAGGAAAACGCTCATTCCATTCCCCCATTCGGATTTTTTACAGTATAGGAAAGTATAGAACACTTTCCTAACTACTGAAAATTCCTACACGTTAGAGCAGTGCTGTTTCACTGTCAGTAAGAAACGGTTATGCGGTGGAACAGCACTGCTTCGCTGTGACGAACGAAGTGAGGAATTTTCTTGTTCTTACCGTTCAGAAAACTATTTTACGATATATCCCACATCAGAGGGCAGTCTGAAGCAGTAAAGGACTCCCTGGTTTTTGGCTCCTGGCCACCACTATCCCTAGAATAAAGAAGCGTCCATATCAGCACAATCTCTTGGCCAGTTCCCGCCATGGCTAATGGCCCAATTTCCATCACATTTATACCACTTGACATGTCCATCATCAAAAAGCAGGTTCCAGCCACCGTAATGGTATCTCTTTGGACAGGGCCAATCAAATGATAATCCTTGTAATCTTCTAGGGGTATTGTCAAAATGTTCCCATGACTGGAACTGGTGAGCGTAGGTATAGGCATCGTCACCAACTATGATTGTTTTTCCTGGATACAGAAGATGCATTCTCTTGTGTTTCCACTTAATTACTCCCCCTGTCCCAAACCGATATCCACAGTCTAAGTTATAAGAATACCATTTCTTGCCTTCGGGACATATCAACTTCTTGTGCATCTTTTTATCTGAGTAGAAGCTAGTGCCGTCAGTCCAATCACCTTGATATCCTAAGTAAGGACCAATGAATTGATGAAACGTTGGAGAACCCCCATAGGTGTGAATTGGGAACCAATCATCATAGTCATCACAATACATTGCTGTAGCCAATCCTATCTGCCTCAGGTTACTTATACAGGCTATTCCTCTAGCTCTTGCTCTGGCTGTCTGTAGGGCGGGCAACAGCATTGCGGCTAAGACAGCAATAATTGCTATTACCACAAGCAGTTCGATTAAAGTAAAGCTGGGCGTGTGTTGGGGACACACATATTGCCGATTTTTATGCGTAAATATGTGTCTCCTATTATTGTGGATGTCGGTATAATCTATCGGTTTCATGTTGCACCTTCTAATCAATTCGATAGCGTCCTTCTAATTTTCCTTTGTCCCCGGAAAACCGGAAAAAATGATAGGAAGCTCGTTTCTCTGGACACCCCCAGCACAGCATTTTTGAGTCCTCATCTTGCCTCATCATTCTAAATTCTACCATTATAAGGCGACCTTGTCAAGTAAAATGCAAAAAAATGCAAAAAAACACAAAAAAATGAAGTATGGTCTAAAACTGGGATTTTTAGACAGACCTCTATCTTCACTGGAGAGATTTTTTTGAGATTTTAATTCATCACGGTGAAACACCGCAAAACGGGGTCACTAAGCCAAGCTGAAGTTGGAAAGTAAAGCGAAAACCAAGCGGCTGCCGATTATCGCCCGATTATCATTGACAGAGAATTATCTATCGGATATACTGAAAGGGCTTCACAAAGAGACCATAGTTATGTCGTCTAATTGAGGAGGAAATAGCAGTGGATGCGAAATTGAGGTGGAAGATTGTTCTCATCTTAGCCATCATCTTCATAGCCGGCTACTATACTTACGCCAATATCAGATGGTATAGGTTAGCTGAGAAGGAAAAGGAGCTGAGCGAGCTGGTCACCAAAGCGGAGCTTGTCAAGAAGGGGAAGATAAGACTGACCGATGAAGAGGAGAGAGTCTTCAAAGGACTAAGTGACCAGGAGAGGAAAAGGTATCTCCGGTTGGGTCGTCTGAAGGACCGAAGCCTCAATTTAGGTCTGGATTTACAGGGAGGTATGCACTTAGTCTTAGAGGTTGATACAGATAAGGTTTTGGAGAACGAGATCAACCGTGAAGTGAAGGCCCTGGAGAAGCGTCTGAAAAAGATGGAAGGAGTTGGCTTCACTATAGAGAAGGTGGGTAAGGATACAGTCTCTCTCCAACTAACTAAGGCTGAGGACTATGAGGAGGTAGAGAAAATCATCAAGGAATATGGGGTCTGGAATATAGATGAAGAAAGCGATACTAAAATGGCGCTCACCTATGGTCGCCTCCGGGCCAGGCGAATAAAGCTAAATGCCCGGGAGCAGGCCCTGGAGACCATTCGCAGAAGAGTGGATGAATTTGGAGTGGCTGAACCTTCCATCCAGCCTGAAGGCGATAGGCGTATAATCATTCAGCTTCCCGGAATGAAGGATCCGGATAGGGCGAAGCAGATAATCGGTCGCACCGCCATGCTTGAATTTAAGTTAGTGCAGGAGACATCCGCGGCTAAGGAGATAATTTCTAAGATAGATAAAGCATTAAAGGCTGAGGAAGATAATCCCTTCTCCTCAAAGTTGAGGTATGCCCAACCTAAAACTGAGGATGGGGTTCCCTATGAAGTAATACAGGTTTTAGAGAAAGATGTCCAGTGGATGGAGGCTGTCCTTAAAGAAGAACACATAGCTAAATTGGTAGGGAAAAGATACCTCTTTGCTTTCAGTCAGGTTCATGAGGGAGAAGGGGAAAGATACAGAAATGTATATTTATTAAGGAGAGAGGCAGAACTCAGTGGACATTTGTTAGCCAATGCCCGTCCGGGTTTCGATCAGCTTAGTGAGACTATCGTGAACTTAGAATTTAAGAGAAGGGGCGGCCTGATAATGTCTAAGATCTCCCGCCGGGCTGAGAGACAGTATAATGAAGAGCGCAAGGTCACTCTGCTGGCCATCGTTTTAGATGGGGTGGTCTATTCAGCTCCCACTATGACGGAGAGAGTCAGTCATCGTCCAATCATCAGGGGCGGTTTTACCCAGGAGGAAGCAAATGACTTAGCGCTTGTTCTTCGGGAGGGTGCTCTTCCCGCTCCGGTTACCATTGAAGAAGAGAGGACGGTGGGCGCTTCCCTGGGAGAGGATTCCATTCGAGCCGGGGTGAGGGCGGCTATCGTCGGCCTCGCCGTCGTGGCCATCTTCATAGCTATCTACTATCTCAAAGCCGGCCTCATTGCTAATTTCGCTTTAGCCTTAAACCTGATTATAATCCTAACTGCCCTATCTGGTCTCAGAGCTACCCTTACCCTTCCCGGTATAGCGGGAATTATCCTGACCATCGGCATGGCCGTTGATGCCAATGTCCTTATCTTCGAGAGGATAAGGGAGGAAATAAGAGGGGGAAAGACCATCCGCTCCGGTATTGCCGCTGGTTACAGGAAGGCTTTCCTGACTATCCTTGATGCTAATGTCACTACCCTGATTGCCGCCCTGGTCTTATTCAGATTTGGCACTGGCCCCATCCGTGGCTTTGCTACCACTCTGAGCATTGGAATCCTGGTCAGTATGTTTACCGCTATTGTGGTAACCCGGGTTATCTTCGACCTTCTCTGCCGACGAAGGCGTTTCAGCCAGGTCAAGATGATGCAATT
>JAUWHM010000158.1 GCA_030605915.1 Nitrospirota bacterium
GGGCAGGGAAAGAATTACGCCACCAAATTTGTTCCTATTCTGTTCTAAGAAATTAGCATAAATCTTGCCTTCAGCCGGAGTCTCTACTGCCCCATATCTGGTAGCTCCTGCATCTAATATAAGATAGTCATAACCCAATTCCTTCAGTACTTCTGGAATTTCTTTTCTCGCCTCAGCCATCAACTTGGGCGGGAAAAATCCCCTATTCCCAAAAAATAAAGCAAATGCTGTCTTTTTAAACATTTCATTAGCTCCTCTTAAAAATACTTATCAAATACCTTTAGTTTTCCGAAGCCCCAAGAGATGACCAAAAGATGTGTCTACGACTTGCTTCCCTTTTTCAGACAAATGCATCGTCTAAAAACACTTTGTCTCACCTGCCTTTTGCTTTAAACCCTAAGCTTTTTGCCTTAATCAGGTTACTTCTTCTTAGAAAATCTCTTTTTATCTGATGAGTTCTAAAAAATCTTTTTCGTTAATGACCTTGACCCTGAGATTCTCTGCCTTGGTCAGTTTTGAGCCGGGCTCGGCGCCAGCCACCAGATAATCTGTCTTTGCGCTCAGACTGGAGGAAGCCTTCCCGCCCAATTCTTTCACTCTGACCTGAGCCTCATCCCGGCTCATGGAAGAGAGGGTACCAGTGAAGACGAAGCTAAGTCCGCTGAGTTTCCTCCCAGCGGCTGATTTTTTTACCGCCTGGAATTTCACGCCTCCTTCTTTCAACTTTTTTATGATTTTCCTGCTACCTTCATTTCGGAAGAACTCATAGACAGTACCGGCTACAATGGGACCGATCTCATGGATTTCCTCAAGTTCCTCTAATCTGGCTTTCATAAGAGCATCTATGGTTTCGAATTCTTCAGCCAGTACCTCAGCTACATGTTCTCCTACATGGCGTATTCCTAAAGCATAAATAATTCGACCGAGCGGCCTATCCTTGCTTGCCTCAATGGCATCAATAATGTTCTGAGCACTCTTTTCAGCCATTCTTTCCAATCCCATCAATTGCTCTTTCTTCAAGAAATAGAGATCGCTCACCTCCTTCAGAGGCCCTCGGTCAAATAATTGATCTATCAATTTAGGGCCCAGCCCTTCGATATCCATGGCTGCGCGGGAGGCAAAGTGCTTTATCCATCTCTCTACTTGAGCTGGGCAGGATATGTTAGTACAGCGTCGGGCTGCTTCTCCCTCCGGTCTTACCACATCTGCGCCACAGACCGGACAGGTCTCGGGCATCTTAAACCTTCGCTCTTTCCCGGTTCGCCGCCCGGGAATTGGTTTCACTACTTCCGGGATGACATCTCCAGCCCGTCTGACTACTACATAGTCTCCAATACGAATATCCTTCTCGGCCATCTGGTCTTCATTATGTAAGGTGGCCCTGGAGATAGTCACCCCTCCTACCCTGACTGGCTCCAGCTTTGCCACCGGCGTAAGAGTGCCCGTCCTTCCCACCTGGACATCTATACCGATAATTTTAGTAACCTCCTCCCTGGGCGGAAATTTATAGGCTACTGCCCAGCGGGGTTCCCTGGTCCTTGCCCCTAATTTTTGCCTGAGGTCAAAGCGATTCACCTTCAAAACTATCCCGTCCACCTCAAAGGGAAGCTTCTCTCTCTCCTCCGTCAGTCTATCATAATACTCAAATACCTCTTCCAAACTTTCACAGAACTCGGCTCTGCCGATTGCCCTCAGGCCGAGTTCGTTTAAAGCTTTAAGCATTCTCAGATGGCTTTCTAACTCAACCCCCCTTATTCTGCCCACATCATAGATGAATATATTCAAAGGGCGGGAGGCAGTTACTTTTGGGTCAAGTTGTCTCAAGGAGCCGGCGGCCGCATTGCGGGGATTGGCAAAGAGCTTCTCTCCCTTTTCTGCTTGCCTGCGGTTCAACTGCTCAAATTTCCCGAGCTCCATATAGACCTCTCCCCGCACTTCTAAGTAATCGGGAACGTGCCTTCCCTTGAGCCGGGCCGGAATGTCCTTTATGGTCTTAAGATTCCAGGTGACGTCCTCACCCACCATACCATCGCCTCTGGTGGAGCCCCTTACCAATAAGCCCCTCTCATAAATTAATTCAACAGCACACCCATCCAGCTTCGGTTCCGCTACTAATTCTATCTTTTCCCTGGTTCCCAGACCTCTCCCCACCCTTTCCATCCACTCTTCCACCTCATTGCGGTCAAAGGCATTTCCTAAGCTGAGCATCGGGCGTGTGTGAGGAACCGGATCAAATGTCTTTGAAGGGAGTGCTCCAGCGCGCTGGGTGGGAGAATCGGGAGTAATTAAGGCAGGGAATTTGCGCTCCAGCTCCCTGAGTTCTCTCATCAGCCGGTCATATTGGGCATCAGATATCTCCGGATCATCCAATATGTAATAACGGTAATTATGGTAATTTATCCGGGAGCGGAGTTCCTGAATTCTTATGCTTACTTCTTTCAGAACTTTCGAGCTCAATTTACCTGAACCTCAATTATAATATACACCTTTGGAGGGAAAAGTCAAGAGCGGGCAAACTTCGGGGAAGGTAAGATCTCTTCTATTTTCCTTAAGCAGTTTACCATCACTTCCCTGAAGTTTCCGAATGAAACGATGGCCCGGGGTGAAAACTCCAGGGTAATATCCCCGGAAAAACAGGATTCATCAAGCAGCTTTAGATATTCAGCTAACGGGATAGTCCCAGCCAGTATCGGTTGATGGTCTTCTCCTGCTCGCACATCGTGAAGGTGAACATGTCGGACCTTCTCTATGAAATCATCAGGGGGAAAGAGAGATAAGCCCTTCCTCAGATGGGCGAAGTAGCCATGGCCAGTGTCCCAGCATATCCCCACAGCCCAGTTCCGTTGAGAACTTCCAGAATTTCTGTATAACTATCTCCTATGCGGAAGAAGTTCTCTTTCACCGAGGGTGGAATCTGGAGTTCGG
>JAUWHM010000068.1 GCA_030605915.1 Nitrospirota bacterium
CCTCCTTAATTTTTAGCACCCTGTAAGCGAGAACCAGGTTCCAATAGGCTTTCTCCGTAGCCGCTAAAGCGGCTTCAATTCGGTCTAAAGAGGTAGAATCAGCATTTTTAATATTGAGTTTGGTCACTTCAATATTCCCACGGTCAATAAGGCCGCCCCGGTTCTTGCCTAAAGGCTGGGTCAGGGAAAACTCCAAGGTGGGTTCATAGTAGCTTTTGAAGGTAGAGAAGGCAGAATCGGTTGATTCCCGCTTGTTGGTGAAATCCAGACTAATATCGGTCCCTGTGGACAATCTCTTTGATAGTCCCAAATCGTAATTAGCCTCGGTATTTTCTGTGCCTAAAAAGGTACTCGATTTCTTACTGCGGTCATCAGTATAATCCACTTCTGCCGTGAGGATGGTGTCAAAGACCGCCTCCTGAAAGGTCAGGTCAGTCGCTTTTATGGAGGCATCAAATCGAGCCAGCTTCACCTCCAGATTATTATTTATAGCCTGATGGATAGCCTCAGCCAGGGAGAGATAAATAACCTCTTCTCCCTGGTCAGAGGCCCCCAGAGGATTAACCCCGACAAGAAAAATGCTAAGGGTCAAAAAGATTATGGACACCAACCATTTCATTTTTCGCCCCGTCCCATGATTTCACACATCTCCGTCTGCAAGCTGATCAGTTCCCGGGTATTTCTTTTTCCCAGGGATTTAAGAATGGGGATGTAAAAATTCTCTACCTGCCGTCTGATTTTGGCAACTATCTTCCAGCCTTCATCGGTAATGGCTATCTCTACAATTCGCCGGTCCTGCCTGCTTCGTCTTCTTCTGATCATCTTCTTCCTCACCAACCCATCGGTCATGGCCGTAACGGCACTGGTGGTTACATAAAGACTGCGAGCCACTTTGGTCATAGTGCAAACACCCTCATCAGCGAGCACAGAAAGAAGATTATACTGACCAACGCTGACCCTAACCTTGTTCAACTCGCTGAGGACCTGAGAGAAGAGCTGGCGGTGAATTCTTTCTGAACAATCCAGTATTCTTCTTGCATCCTTCCTCACCATATCGTCTTGTCGCGTGGACATATTGACAGCCTCCTTAATAGTTAATAACATTAATTATTCATCCCTTTAATTATACCACTTAAACAAAAAGCTGTCAAGTCCTCCAAGAAAAACCGCAACCACAGCTCAAGAATCAGTCCCTCCCCAGGCAGATGTTTGATTGCGTGGTTATTGATTCTCAACATAGCTCTGAATCCACAAATTTTTTGGAGAATATAGGGTCTGTTATAAGTCACAGGAATTCTGTGCGATATTTTTGGCAGGCCGATGTGATTACGAAATTTCCTCGGGATGGGTTATTCTCCCCTTCAGGGCGGAGGCAGCGGCTACGGCCGGGTTGGATAGATAAACTTCGCTTCGGGGATGGCCCATGCGTCCGGTGAAGTTACGGTTAGTGGTAGCAATGGCTCTCTCACCTTCAGCCAGCACACCCATATGTCCTCCCAGACAGGGGCCACAGGTGGGAGTGGTGACCACCGCTCCTGCCTCAATGAAAATCTCAATTAGCCCTTCCTGGATAGCTTGAAGATATATCTTCTGAGTAGCCGGGATGATAATCAGGCGGACATAGGGATGAATCTTATGGCCCTTTAAGACCTGAGCCGCTAATCTTAAATCTTCCATCCTCCCATTGGTGCAGGACCCAATAACGGCCTGATCTATGTTAATATCTCCGGCCTCAGCTACTGGCTTAGTATTGGAAGGAAGAGGAGGAAGGGCTACCTGGGGCTCTATCCTGGCACAGTCGTATTCCCTTATCTCGGCGTAGGTTGCATCCTCATCACTTTTATAATTAGTTCCCGACTGCTCATAGCTGGTAACTTGCTCCGTTAGATGTTTGCTATCTAATGGGGTTTTCTGAATATAGTTAAGCGTAATTTCATCCGGCTCAAATATCCCATTCTTAGCTCCGGCCTCTACACTCATATTGGCCATAGTGAACCTTCCATCCATAGAGAGGCGGGAGATAACCTCCCCCTTGAATTCCATAGCCTTATAGTTAGCTCCATCAACTCCCATGTCACCTATAGTATAAAGTATGAGGTCTTTACCCGTTACCCATTTCTTCAGTTTTCCATAATAAATGAGCTTAATGGATTCAGGAACCTTCAGCCAGATCTCGCCGGTGAGCATACCTGCGGCTAAATCAGTGCTTCCCACCCCCGTGGCAAAAGCCCCCAGGGCTCCATAGGTGCAGGTGTGGGAATCAGCTCCGATGATGAGCTCTCCCGGCCGAACCAATCCTTTCTCAGGAAGAAGGGCATGCTCTATCCCCATGCGGCCCACTTCAAAATAGTGTTTTATCCTGCGCTTCTTTGCAAATTCCTTCAGGAGCCGACACTGCTCGGCTGACTTAGCATCCTTATTAGGAGTGAAATGGTCTGGGACCAGGACAATTTTTTCCGGGTCAAATACCACATCTTCGCCTAACTCCTTTATGGCTAAGGGGCCGGTGATATCATTAGTTAGGAAAAGGTCTGCCTTAGCTTCAATGAACTCGCCTGGCCGAAGCTCCTTTTTCCTGGCGTGGGCAGATAAGATCTTCTCTGTTATGGTCATCTCTTCTTCCAGCCCCTTTCCTTAACATTGTCTCTGGTAATTACTTCCGTTTCGTATACATCGAAGATTATCTCATCCGGGTTAAACCAGAGTTTAATCTCCCGCTCTGCTTCCTCCTCACTGGTGGAGGTATGGATGACATTCTCATAAACCCCTTTGGTAGTAACCCGCCCGTAGGCTCCCCGAATGGATACCGAATTGGCCTCCTCGGGATTGGTGGCTCCAGCCAATTCCCTTACTTTCTTAATAGCATCCTCCCCGTAGTAGACCATAGCCATCACCTTTCTCCGGGCGTGGAGTTCACCTCTGATATAGTTTATCAGCTCTTCAAAGAATGGCCTATCCCGCATGTGCTCGTAATGTTCTTCAGCTAATTCCTGGGACACCCTGACCATCTTAGCGGCAGCGATCTCTAATTTGGTCTCAGAAAGCCTGGTGAGAATGTTTCCCGTGAGGGATTTCTTCAACCCATCCGGCTTGATGAGAACCAGGGTCTGCTGAATCATATCCTAATCACCTCCACTATATTATTCCCTCACCCTCCCCTCTCCCCCAAGGGGAGAGGGATAAGAAGAGCCATTCATCTCACCATTTCCCAGAGGAAAGTAGCCCAGAGGCGGGCACATTTTACCAGGTTATCTATTTTGACGAATTCGTCTGCCTGGTGGGCAGAGATCTCTCCCTCCTCTGGAGAATGGCTGATGGAGGGGATGCCTGCAAAATGAAGTTCCTTGGCAATGGAGTTTCCTCCAATGGTCTTTAAGGTCAGCCGATGGCCAAGCTCTTCTCCCGCCCTCACTAAGGCCTTGACCACCTTTGAATTCTCTCTAATCAGGTGAGGTTTGGTTTCTGTCAGGATTTCTTTTATCC
>JAUWHM010000020.1 GCA_030605915.1 Nitrospirota bacterium
GTGGGTAACTATCTGAGAGTGAAAGACGTGGCTCAGGTCAAAAGGACCTTTGAGGATGAGGATGTCATCAATAAGACGCTGGGCACCCGGGCTATCAATCTCGTCGTTATTAAGAAAGAATCCGGCGATGCTATTGATATAGTGCAGGATATAAAGGGCATCGTTGAGGATTTCAGGAAAGGTGTTCCCTCAGAACTCAAGATATCCTATGTAATGGACCTTTCTTTCTATATCCAGCGCCGGCTGGATGTCCTAAGGAATAATGGATGGATTGGCGTGAGTTTAGTAGTTATCTCACTTCTCATTTTCCTGAACCGCTATGTAGCTGTTTTGACTGCTTTCGGTCTGCCTATAGCTTTCTTCACTACCTTTGCCATCATGAATTACCTGGGGATGAGTATAAACCTGATTAGCATGTTTGGGCTGATTATTGTCCTGGGGATGCTGGTGGATGATGGAATAATCGTCTCTGAGAACATCTATCGCTATATTGAGAAAGGAATGGGTCGCCGGGAGGCAGCTATAGTGGGGACTCAGGAGGTAATGAAACCGGTTACCGCCACGATATTGACTACCATGGCTGCCTTCAGTCCCCTTCTGTTTATGACCGGTATCATTGGCAAATTCATCAGAGGTATTCCTATAGTGGTCATCATAGCTTTAACTGCCTCACTATTAGAGGCTTTTGTCATTCTCCCTTCGCATCTATCGGATTTTGTAAGGGTGAAGAGGGGCAAATCCGGCCGGGTCCGGTCGAAGAAGGAATCGCCCTGGTTCCAGAAACTCTTGAACAGTTACACTCGTCTTCTCCGGGGGGCAGTGAAGAGACGATACCTGGTAATCCCCTGCCTCTTTATACTTCTCATCTCTTTTGTGTTTATCGCCAAGAATATGACTTATATCCCCTTTCCCTCCACGGGAATCGAATTCTTCTTCGTGAGAGGGGAAGTTCCTCAGGGAACACCATTGGAAGAAACCAACGAACTGGTAGAACAGCTTGAGTTGCTGGTTAAGGAACTGCCCCCGGAGGAGCTGGATACCTTTGTTACGTTAGTGGGTATGTTCCAGGAAGATGTCCTTGATCCCTACGTAAGAAGAGATAGCCACCTGGCTCAAATTACGGTATATCTTACTCCGCCTCGCCAGAGGAAACGAGACGCTTTTGAGATTAAGGAGAGCCTGCGGGAAAAAGCAAATAATGTCCAGGGGTTTGAGAATATTTATTTCGACATGCCTGAAGCCGGACCGCCGGTAGGGAAAGCGGTAGCCGTCCGCATTCGCGGTGAGGAATACAACACGCTGGAAGAGATAGCTGTTCAATTCCGGGATTTCATGAAACCTGTAGAGGGAGCTCTGGACGTCCAGCATGACTATCGACCGGGCGAAGACCAGATAAGAGTGGTAGTGGATGAAGCTAAAGCTTCCCGGGCTTATCTTTCCATTGGAGAGATTGCTGCTACGGTGCGTAATGCCTTCGAGGGAGGGGTAGCCACCTCCATAAAACAGGTCAAAGCGGAAGAAGAGATAAATGTCATTGTTCGTTTTCCGCTTTCGGAAAGGAGGACGCTGGAGACTTTCCAGGAAATATTAATACCTAACCGATTTGACAACCTCATTCCCCTTAAGGAAGTGGGAATGGTGGAGAAAGGGAAGGGAATGACTGTCATCAATCATCTGGATGGAAAGAGGGTGGTTACCGTAAGTGCCAGCGTTGACACCAGCAAGATTACTTCTATGAAACTTAATCAAATGGTAACTAAACATTTTGAGGACATCGAATCTAAATATCCCGGCTACACCGTTCGCTACGGGGGAGAGCAGGAAGAGACCCGGAAATCGATGAAGAGTCTCCTCAGAGCTTTCGTCCTGGCCTTCTTTTTGATATTTATGATTCTGGCTACCAACTTCAATTCCCTTCATCAACCACTGGTAGTCATGCTGGCTATTCCCTTTGGTCTCATCGGAGTCATTATTGCTTTCCTCCTTCATGGAGAACCCCTTTCGTTTATGGCTCTCTTTGGGGTGGTGGGTCTATGCGGGGTAGTGGTAAACGATTCCATCGTCTTAGTGGATTTTATAAATAAATTGCGGAAAAAGGGAGTTGACCGACGCCATTCTATAATTGAGGCTGGACAGCTCAGATTGAGACCGGTTATTCTGACAACACTAACCACCGTTCTGGGGTTGGCGCCCGTTGCCTATGGGCTTGGAGGAGGGGATCCCTTCTTGCAACCGTCCGCTCTGGCTATATGCTGGGGTCTCATCTTCGCCACCGCTTTAACCTTAATCGTCATCCCCTGCATTTACGCGGCCATCGATGACTTGGCCATCTTTCTAAGCCGGGGCAGGAAAAGGAAGAGGGAACTATGAGAAAAGACCTCACCCGAGGAAGCATCGTCAGGAATATCTGGACTCTGGCTACTCCCATGATGTTTGGAAATATATTGCAGACAGCCTTTAATATAGTTGACATGATCTGGGTGGGGAGACTGGGCTCTGCCGCCATTGCGGCTGTAGCCATGAGCGGAAGCATATTGATGATAATTATGACTATGATCATTGGGATTGCCACCGGCACCATCGCCATGGTTGCTCGCTTCATCGGAGCCAAAGAGAATGAAAAAGCTAATAATGTAGCTATGCAGTCGCTTATCCTGAGCGGAGTTGCTTCTTCTCTATTAGCCATAGTGGGATTCGGATTAGCTGAGGAAATGTTAAAGCTATTAGGGGCTAAACCTGAAGTTGTCCTGCTGGGCACCGGCTACCTGCGTATACTCCTGGTGGGAGGAGTGGTTATGTTCCTGCTCTTCCTGACAGAAGCCATTCTGCGAGGAGCCGGAGATGCGTTTACGCCCATGATAATCTTAATAGTAGCTACTGTCCTGAATGCAATCCTTGACCCTTTGATGATTTTCGGCCATGGCGGATTTCCCCGGATGGGAGTGAACGGAGCAGCTTTAGCTACAGTAATCTCCCGTGGTATAGGCGTAGTTATAGCATTCCATGTTCTCTTTCGGGGCAGTTCCCACATCCATCTTCAGTTGAGAAATCTGAAAGTTAATTTCAGCCTTATGTGGAGAATGACCAGGATAGGAATCCCCAGCTCTGTGCAAATGAGTTTGAGAAGTCTAATGGGCGTTATCCTTATGGCCATTGTAGCTCGATACGGAACTTATGCTGTGGCCGCCTATGGAATAGGATTGAGAATAATGATGCTTGTCCTTATGCCCGCCTTTGGATTGGCAGCCGCGGCCGCTACCCTGGTCGGACAGAACCTGGGAGCTCAGAAGGCAGAGCGAGCTCACTATAGTGCCTGGGCCGCCACCCGTTTTGCCATGCTTATCATGGGTGGAGTGGGGATACTTTTCTTTCTCTTTGCCAGCAACCTCGTTAGCTTCTTCAATAGCAACCCTCAAGTAGTAGAAATAGGAACGAGATATTTGAAGATAACTTCCGCTGGCTACCTCTTTATCGCTCTGGGAATAGTGCTGGGGAGAGCGCTCAATGGAGCAGGAGACACGGTATCACCAATGGTAATCACCTTCATCAGCCTATGGTGCTTGCAGATACCATTAGCTCTCCTTCTTCCTGAGAGTTTTCACCTGGGAGTATCAGGGGTATGGTGGGCAGCTCTCGCTGCCAGCGTCATCCACGGCATAATGATAACTGGCTGGTTCCAGCGAGGAAAATGGAAGCTGGCGGAGACTAATTGACTATTGAAGGTTAAGGATAGGCCTGATATTATAGTTTGAGGGAGGGAGAACGATGAAGAAGATTGGGCTTTTGACCAGTGGGGGAGACTGTCCAGGGATGAATACCTGTATTCGGGCCGTGGTGAGGACGGCCATTTACCATGGATGGAAGGTAGCGGGGATAAAGAGTGGATTTGCCGGCCTGATAGATGGCGAGGTCTTTGATATGGAGGTAAGCTCTGTAAGTAACATCATTAATTTGGGGGGTACGATATTGAAGTCAGCTCGCTCTTTAGAGTTCAAGACGAAGAAGGGGCAGGCAAGAGCTCATCGGGTAATTAAAAGGGCTGGTTTAGATGGAATAGTTGTCATCGGAGGGGATGGTTCCCTGCGGGGAGCAAGGGAACTGGATAGAACCTGGAAAGTGCCCACTATCGGTGTCCCGGCCAGTATAGATAATGATATCTCCGGCACTGACTATTCCATTGGATTCGATACCGCGGTGAATACTGCTCTTCAGGCCATAGACCGGATAAGGGATACAGCTACCTCACACGATCGGCTATTCATCATTGAAGTCATGGGAAGAGAGAGTGGATTTATCGCATTATATACGGGATTGGCGGGAGGGGCCGAGGATATCCTCCTTCCGGAAACGGTAACTGACTTAGAGGACATTTGCCGGAAATTAGAGCGGGGGAGAAAAAGGGGCAAATCATCGAGCATTCTCATCGTGGCTGAAGGGGATGAAGCCGGTGGTGCTTTTAAGATCAGTAAAGAGATTGTGCAGAGAACCGGCTACCATGTTCGGGTGACCGTCCTGGGGCATCTTCAAAGGGGCGGTTCCCCTACTGCCCGGGACCGAATCTTAGCCAGCCGCCTGGGGGCAGCGGCGGTGGAGATGCTCATAAAAGGAAGAGGCGGCCTGATGGTTGGTGTAGTGAGTAACAGGATAAAGACCTATCCCTTGGAGCATGCCTGGAAACGTAAGAAGAAGATAGACCGCAGCCTATATAAATTAGCTCAAATCTTAGCCATTTAACAGGCTGGTGGGAAAATGGTCGCTGTCCCTATTTTAACAGCCATTTAACTTGACAGGGATAAATAGCTGGCTATATAATAATAGGCGAGGATATTCTTAAGAAGGAGGTGGAGATCATCACACAATTGAACTTAACCTTGATTTTGGGGATTCTGGGCGGGGCAGCTATTCTCCTCGTAATTGGCTACCTGGCCAGGAAGTTCCTATCTGAGAAGAAGGAGGAGCGAGCTGAAGCCTTAGCCAGGAAGATTATTGCTGAAGCAGAGAAGGAAGCTGAAGCCAAGAAGCGAGAGGCTGGCCTTGAGGCCAAGGATGAGCTATACCGGGCAAGAACCCGATTTGAAGAGGAGAGCAGAGAGCGGCGCCAGGAGTTACTCAGGCTGGAGAGGCGATTGGGGGAAAGGGAGACTAATCTGGACCGCAAAGTGGACCTCCTGGAGAAGAAAGAAAGAGAGGTCTCTGATAGAGGTCAGCAGATTGCCTCCCGGGAGAAGTCGTTAACAGACAAGGAGAGGCAACTCGGGAGTCTCGTTAATGAGGAGAAGG
>JAUWHM010000095.1 GCA_030605915.1 Nitrospirota bacterium
CGTCCTTACGTGAGAACGCAGCCATATTGTCTCCTTTCTATTTCATTGCCCAACGATTAATATACGAAGTTCTCTTTTTCAGGTATTTTTGATATTTTCCCTGCTTTTGCCTAAATTATAAACCCGATATAAATTCTACCCACGAAAATCATATCTCAAGCAAAATCAGTTTGTTACAGCTGACAAAAACATTTTTGTATCAAATGTAATATGCTGATTTAGTTCGCTTTTTATATGTAATAGCAGGTATTGCGCAGTTCGTAAAATATTGGTTTTTGTGCATTAGAGTTTACCAATAACACTAATGAATAGATTGAGCTATACATCAGGTCTCATATTGTGTTGTTGTCCTAGACATTACCATTAAAAAATGAGTTTGTCAAGAGGTTGTTAGGGGCAACAAGCGATTTTTTCCTTTTTCTGAATGGCTTGTTAAATATAAAGAATGGGGAGCACTAATTGATTGGAAAAGCAAGCATCGTCGGGTTAAACACGAAAAATCTATTTGGAACGACAAACATAAAATTTATCAAGCCTTTGAAAGGATTTTTGATATATTCATCTTCACATAGTTGAGCTCATCCCGTTTAGTCTTGAGGGAGCCGTCCAGCTTGGCTATTAGTGTCTTCTTCAAGAGTTTGGCGAACTGCGGGCCGGGTTTAAGACCAAGTTCTTTCAGGTCATCTCCAGTTACCTTTAACCTTATGCTCCGCAGTTCTCTTAAGTAAAGAGAAATCCTCTCCCTGACTATTCTGTCCGCCCTGGCCATGACCACTAACAAGCTCTCAAGAGGCAATTTCTCTAACTGGTGATAGATCTGGCTGGGGCTGAGCTTCTCTTTGCCGAGTTCCCTTCGCTTCCTTGATGCTCCCTCTTTACTCTTAATCACCTTCTCCTCATCTTTCCTGCTCAAATGGAACCTCTGGCAGGTAGCCCTTGCCTCCTTCAGCGTTAATCCATGGAGAAGGGCAGAGAAGTAGATGAGCCACTGCTCGCACTTTTCTTTCGGGAATGAGGACCTGAACCAATTTAAGACCTCCTCCAGGTTGCCAAGCACCTTTCTTAACTGCTTGTTAAGTTTGATTCCCTGGTGGATGAATTTAAGTTCATGCAGTTCAGCCATCTTCTTTATCGCCCTCACTGGATTCTTTTCGCTCAAGATTAAGACAAGCTCATCTCTCACTCTTTCAATGGTTAATTTATCGAACATAGCTAAATTGGTCGCTTGTTTAATTAAATCCTTTGTCCACTCATCTATCTTAAACTGGTAACGCTCGGAGAATCTCACTGCCCGGAAGATTCTGGTGGGGTCGTCAATGAAACTTCCGTCGTGAAGGGCCCGAACCACTCTTCTCCTTAGGTCCCTTTCCCCACCGAAGAAATCTATCAACTTACCAAACTCCCCGGGATTAAGCTTTATAGCCATGGCGTTGATGGTGAAGTCACGACGAAACTGGTCCTCTCTAATGGAACTTGCCTCAACCGTCGGTAGAGCAGCCGGTCGCTCATAATGCTCCTGGCGGGCAGTAGCTACATCTACCTTAAATCCACCACGGAAGGTCACTATGGCCGTTCCAAAGCGGGTCTGTCCCTTCACCCTTCCCGATAAACGCTGGGCCAGCTTCTTGGCGAAGGCTATCCCCTCTCCCTCTACCGTCATGTCAACATCCAGATTCTCCACATCCAGCAGAATGTCCCTGACCAGCCCTCCCACTAAGTAGGCAGAGTAGCCCATCCCTTCCGCTACTTCTCCGGCTGCCTTTAAGACCTGCATTACTTTCTTGAGAAGCCTCTCCTCCATTATGCCTTTGATACTCTTCATTTCATCCTTCGCTGGTATAATATTCATTATACCTGATATCTATAGGATGTCTATGCTTTCTGATATCTGGCTCAAACTTCCATTGATAACCACCTCAGCCTGGCGGTCATAGATGGTCCTTTCAGCGTTGAGAATGATGAGCTTAGCTCCACCACTTACAGCCGTTGCCGGCAGTCTATCCACCGGAGCCACTATGAGGGAAGAGCCCATAACCAGCATTAAGTCACACCGTAGGCAGGCTTCCTGAGCTAAATTATATTCCCTCTCCGGGAGCATATCCCCAAAGAGAATTAGGTCAGGTTTTATGATACCTCCACACATATGGCAGAGGGGAGGGATCTCGTCCTTGATCTTCTCCAATATAGTCTCCATGGAATATTTCCGTCCACATCCAAGGCAGGTTCCCTCCCGCAAGTTTCCATGAAGCTCAATCACATTCTGAGAACCAGCCTTCTGGTGGAGACCATCTATGTTCTGGGTAATGATTAAATTTAGGAGCGATTTCTCTTCCAACTTGGCTAACAGTAGATGGCTGATATTGGGCTTGGCCGCAGAAAAATGGCTGAGCATCTTCAACCCCTCCTCATAGAATCTCCTTGGATTTCTCTGGAAAGCGAAAGAGGAGAAGACCTCCATGGGATCAACCTTCTCCCACAGACCGCTTCCCGGACTCCTGAAATCTGGAATTCCCGAATCGGTGCTTATCCCCGCTCCGGTCAGGACGAGGGCATATTTGGAATTGATTAATAAATCAACTACCTTTTGAATTCTCTTCTCTGATTTCATTTCTGGCATTCTGGACAAAAATAAGTATTTCTCCCTGAAATCTTCACTCGTGAAATCCTCCCCCTACACCGACAACAAGGCATCCCCTCTCGCTGATAGACCGCTAATTTATACTGAAACCTCCCTCTTCTGCCCTCTGAATTGCGATAGGTATCGGTGGAGGTTCCTTTGGCTAAGATGGCTTTTCTTAAGATATCCCTTATAGCACTATGGAGTTTTTTTACTTCTAAGGAAGAAAGTCCCTCCGCTCCCCTCTCAGGACTTATCCGAGCTCGGTAGAGAGCCTCCATAGCATAGATGTTCCCCAATCCAGCAATTAGATTTTGATCAATCAAGAGTGATTTAATCTTTCGGCTTCGCCCTTTCAGAATCCTCCCCAGACAGTGAGCGCTAAACTTCCTCTCCAGCGGCTCTGGCCCTAAGTTAAGGAAAGCAGGAATCTCCCCTAAATCTCTCACTAAATAAATGGCTCCAAATTTACGCATGTCAATAAATCTTAGTTGGAATCTTTCATCCAGGTGAAAGACTATCCGGGTGTGCCTCTCCATCTTCTCCTTCCCCTGATGGTAGATCAATTGCCCGGTCATCTTCAAATGGATGACCAGGAATGAGCCATCATCTAAAGAGAAGATGAGAAACTTCCCTCGCCGTGAGATATCCTCTATCCGGCGCCCAGTGACCTTCCTCCTGAAGGCTTGAGGCGATAAATTCTTTAGGCTTCCATTGAAGCTGATCTTCACTCTCCTTATCACCCTGCTCCTGAGCTTTCTCTTCAGCCCCTCCTTTATTACCTCAACCTCAGGCAGCTCGGGCATATCCCCTCCACTTCCAAATGGCTGGAGCAAGGCTGAAAAGGGTCAGGAGGAGACATCCATAGACGAAGACATCTCCCCACCTGGCATAGAAGGTTTCCTGCTCGGGAATGACTATCTCTTTAATGAGGACGCCTCTTACAAATATTCTCTTGCCCCGAACCTCCAGAACCTGGCTGCGCCCAAAGGAATCTATGAAACAGGAGATGCCGGTGTTAGCAGCCCGCACTAAGGGAATGCGGTTTTCCACCGTCCGAAGCCGTGCCATGGCTAAGTGCTGGTAGGGTCCAGCCGTTTCCCCAAACCAGGCGTCGTTGGTAATATTGACCATGAATTTAGCTCCTCTCCTGGTCAGGTCTCGCACTAAATGAGGGAAGATAGCTTCGAAGCAGATGAGCGTTGCAAAACGGCTCCCGTGTAAGTTGAAGATAGTAGAATCCTTTCCTGGCTCAAATCCTCCTTCGGGGAGGATAGCTCTCTCCCACTGTGGGAAAAGTCTTCCTAAGGGAACGAATTCTCCGAATGGGACTAAGTGAATCTTATCATAGACAGTTTCCACCCCGCCCGAGGGCGAGATCAAAAAGGCGCTATTGAAACACAGCCGAAGCAGTGCTGCTCCGCTGCATTTCTGCTGGTAGGAATACTCCCGACGAGCCGTGCCCAGGAGAATATAAGCATTTGCTTCCTTGGCTAAGCCGAAAATCTTATCTAACAGTTGACGGTCTTCCGGCAAATAAGCAGGAAGGGCTGTCTCCGGCCAGACGATTAAGTGTGGAGATTCTTTGAATACTTCCCTGGTCAGCTTGCTATAGACTGCCAGGATATCCTCCTGTCGCTGATAATCCCATTTCTCTTCCTGAGGGATATTCCCCTGAACGATGGCCATCTTCAGACTTTTTCCTTTCATCTCCTTGGATAAGACACCCTTACCGTAGAAGAGGGAGCCACCTAATAGGAAGAAAGCAACCAGTAAGCGGCCACTAATAACAAGACCCGTTAGAAATGAATTTCTAAACGGCTGAAGTAGTTTGCGGCCTTTGACTGAACAAAGACACTCTATTATGGCCACATTGACTAAGACAACTAAGAAGGAGACCCCATAAACTCCAGTGAGGGCGGAGATCTGGATTAGGGGAAGGTTAAGATGCTGGGAGTAACCAATCAGCCCCCAGGGGAATCCGGAGAATAGGTGAGAGCGGATAAATTCCAGGCAGACCCAGAGGGAGGCGGCCACCAGCAGGGAGCGAAGCGAATGGAAACGATGTTTTTTTCTATGCTTTTGATTTCGGGGTACCCGCGAAAGCGAGTCGTTTGATTTTTGATTTTGCATAGATAGGAGGAGGCCAAAGAGGCCGAAGTAAAGGGATAAATATGAGATTAAGAGGAGCAACCCTAAGGGGGCAAGTTTATTGTAGACAGTGACAGCTCCTATCCAGTAGAGGAGTCCAGTGAAGAAAATGGCCCCGCACAGGTAAGATAAGATGAAGGCTTCTTTACTACCTTTATCCCTTATAGTTAGGAGCAGGGGAACCAGAGCCACCCAGGCCAGGATTTCCAAATCAAATTTTGGGAAGCAGAGGACTAATAGAATCCCGGAGAGAGAAGATAAAAGAATATTAGCCACGCCCAGTTTACTCTTCCTTCTCAATCAATAGCAGAGGAAATATGATATCGCTAAGATCCTCCCTTAAATGATGAAGATGGATTAATCCCGTAATAGCAATCTTCATATCTCAAACTGCATCAAATCTTTTACAGTTACTGTATTTTTAAAAATTCTTCTGGCGGATTTTTCTGCTTCTTCTCTTTCTTTCAAAGTTTTGTATTGCATAGGGTCAAAATGCGTAAGGAAAAGCTTTTTCGTTTTTGCTTCTTTGGCAATGCAAGCAGCAGTTTCTGGATTCAAATGAGGCCATTTTGCATTTTCTATTTTACCTTTGAGAGAACATTCAGTTATAAAGGCGTCAGAATCTTTTGCCAGCTCTAAAAGATTTTTACATTTTCCTGTATCCGTACAATAAGAGATTATCTTTCCCTCCAGTTCCAGCCTATAACCAATGGCCGGAGATGAATGTAACAGTTTTTTTGTTGTAGCTGAAAATGGGATTTTATGCTCTCCTTCATTCAGCTCGTTAATTTCTACCTTATAAGTCAGGTCATCAAACGGCTTGGTAAAAGGTTGTCTTATAATAGAATTTAGATGTTCAGTGGTTCCTTCCTGGCCAAATATTTTTAGATTTTTAAAATTAAATTTATCTAACAGATGAAGCCCGATGACATGGTCAAGATGAAGATGACTAATGAAGAGATAAATTTGTTTTTTATCTTTAACATATCTGTCCAATTTATGCAAGCCGTTGCCGGCATCAAAGACAATATTATACTTAGCGGATTCGAGCAGACAGGATACTGTATTTCCTGTTTCCGTATCATACCAGCCATTTGTTCCCAGGAAGGTGAGTTTCATTTACCTTACTTGCCCCTTACCAGGCATTCCTTCACGAACGATGAGGCGCTTTTGGACATTTCTTTTAACTGCGCTATATCATATGGCTTTATCTTTTCAAATTCAGGATCTAATGTTTCCCGATTGGAAAAATTCTGTAGAGCAAATTTTCTTGCTCCCTCTATGTATTTAGCAATTTTTATTATGTCAGCTTCCTCATGTAAAGTAGGGACCACGGTTGTCCTGAATTCATAATCTACACCGGAATTCATTATCAGTTTGATAGTTTCCTTCACCTTTTCCAACAATTTTCCATTCCTTATCCCCGCTGACCTGCTATAGGCTTGAAAGTCTAAGGGCCCTTTGATGTCCATGGCTACATAATCAACTATACCCATCTCCAAAACTTTCCTGAGCATGTCCGGGAATGTTCCATTGGTATCCAGCTTCACCTGGGTTCCCATATCATGAATTCTTTTAATAAAATCTAACAGGTCCTCGAAAAAGCAGGGTTCCCCCCCGGTGAGGCATATTCCATCCACCCAGCTTTTGTTTTTACTTAAATAATCGGCAATCGTCTCAAAGCTGACTGTCTCATATTGATCGGGGTTGAGGACAAGCCCCGAATTCTGGCAGTAAGGGCATCTGAAATTGCAATATGGTGTGTAAAGGGTAGAAACAATTTTCCCTTCCCAATCAAGTAGAGAATTTTGAATAAAGCCCTTTATCCTGATCTTCACCGCATGACCCTTTAATAACCTGCTTTCGCCATAATCTCCTTAACCGAATTAAATGCTGGTGAATCGTCGTTTAGGTCAAATAAGGACTTCCCCGACAGGCTGAATTTCTCGATGTCCTGGTCATACTTTAATTTACCTGCATACCTTAAACCAGTTTTCCCCTCTATTGATTTCAGTAGTTCATCCGGAAATCTGTAATTAGCTATGGTGTAAAAATTGCTGAATTTAATTTTGATCTCACCTGTAAGTCTATATGCCCTCCTCACATTATCAAAGGCTTTTCTGGAAGGGTCAATTAGGGCAAATATTTCATTGACTTCTGAGGTTATCCTTCTGTTCAGATGTTCTAAACCGGCGGGAGAATCAATGAGGACATAATTATAGCTTTTCTCCAGTCGGGCCATAATTGCTTTGAGAGTATTATTTGGCTGGCAATAGCAACCTTCAGTCCATTTCGTGCCAATGGAAATAAAATCAAAAAACTTGCCTTCATACAATCCATTCTGACGAAAAAGATAATCTACCTTATCAGCCAGGGCAAAGGATTTTAACCCATCATCAATAACACCAAATCTTATATCAAAAAGGATATCCGAAATCGTCTTTATACCTTCCTTTTCCAAATCTATCCCAATCATCTCAGCCAGGCTTTGGTCCGGGTCGGCATCAATGAGGAGCAGGGGATGCTCGCCCTTAAAATATTTTGCTAAAAGAGCAATAAAGCATGTCTTTCCCACTCCACCACGACCTATAGAAACAATCTTCTTCATTCTCTCTCCCCAAATATCATGGTTCCTATCCTCACCATATTGGCCTCTTCCTCTATAGCAATCCGATAGGAATTAGTCATCCCCATAGAAAGATATCTCATCTCAACATGTGGTAGGCCGAGGGCTTTAATGCTGTCAAATATCTTTCTCGTCTGCACAAAATAGGGTCGTGAATCTTCAGGAGCTCCAAAACGAGGCCCCATAGTCATAAGCCCCATTACCTTTATATTATGAAGATGGGAGGCCTCTTCTATCAACCTTTGAGCATCTTCCGGCAGGACACCGAATTTTTGTCTTTCCCTACCACTATTTATCTCAATCAATACAGGCATTATCCTACTGACTTCACTGCATCTCTTATCAATTTCTCTGGCCAAGTCAAGGGAATCAACCGTTTCTATCATATCGAATATGGCTGCTGCTTTCTTTACCTTGTTCTTCTGCAGGTGCCCAATGAAGTGCCATCTTGCTTTTCTTCCTATTACCTCAAATACTTTTTTTGCCTCCTGGATATAGTTTTCTCCAATAATCTTCACCCCTGCATTTATCGCTTCTCGGATCTCCTCCGCCGTTCTCGTCTTCGCTGCCCCCACTAATTCTACCCCCTCTGGCAACTCACTTAATATCTTCTGCACATTCTCCTTAATCATCATCAAGGCACCTCTCTATCCTCGACTGACCTCATCTTACCACCATCAGTGGAAGTTGTCAATTCCTCCTCAGTCTGCAGTCACAAACCCCTCCAGTATCTTCAGGTTGGAAGGAGTGTTCCTGGCAATTAGCTTGCCAAGTCTCTCATATAGTTACTCTCCCTGGACCAATCCATAGACCGGCACCTCAATCACTGGCTGGTCAGGGTTATTGGTGTGAAGTTTGACCGCTCCTTTTAAGGAAGATTTTGTCTCTGCTGTCGTAAGGGTCAAACCTACAACCGGTGCCGAGACTTTTGAAGTAGAATTTGGTTCTTTTGGGCATTGGTGGTTCTAATCATTATGAGGGTGAAAGCCTATCACCTTTTTGGGCTTTTGAGAAGGTGCCATCAATTACTTGATAGCAGAAAAGACCACGGCAAACTGCTTGTCATATTTCTTTTCCATTTCTTCTATCTTCCGTCTTAAGTCTTCGTGGGTTACTATCATTTTTCTTAATCTAGTGAATGCCCTCATAATATGGATATTGACCAAAATTGCTCTTTCGCTATTGAGGACACTTGAAAGCATAGCAACGCCCTATTCTGTAAAGGCATATGGTAATTTACGAGTCCCACCCCAACTTGATGTCGCAAATTGCGACTTCAAGATTTTAAACCTTTATCTCTGCGTCAACACCTCTGCAGCCTTCTCCAATTTGGGATTTTAACAGGTAAGAGGAGCAAAATCAAGAGAAAATGAAAATTTGACGATTTAGGGTGGGAACTTTAGCTAAAAAGCAAAATTTTTGCTTTAGAAGTGATTTTTAGGGGTATAGAGAATGGGGCTTTGAAGGTGGGGGTTTTCTGGACTTTCGGGAGGGAGTTTATCCCCGAGTAACCACGCTCTTGCATCCAGGCAACGAAACAATCGAGGTAAGTATCTACCAACCCTACACGGTGTTTGGCTTCAACAGAGACCTTGCGGGAAATCTTTTTGTGCATATGCCACCTCCTTTATGCACTCCTACAGGGAACGCTGGAGATAGTATAGCACATTCGGTAGACTTAATTAATGTGAAGTGATTAAAGGTAGGCACGTTGGGATTATCGACGGCTATGACGGATTGGGGAAGGACTTACTTTACATAAATGAGGGCTTTACATAACGGATTTAATGTGAAGCTTTACATTAAATCCGATTCCGACTGCCGCCCCTCCCCACACCGAAGTGCGGGACAGTGACGGCCCCCTCTTACTTGGTCGTTAGATGGGCTCTCCCCACCTTTAAGAAAAAGGCCGAGGGATATTCGGTTGTAACCTAATGTTATCTGAGACATTTGGATTTGTCAACGATTTCAACCCCTTTTAGGGGAATATACCCCCTTAGTAATATTTTGCGACATAGCAACCAGCGGTGTTTATCTCTGTCGCGCTCTCAAGCCAAGAACAATGGCTATGATGAGCAACGCAATACCTATTCCAATGACTATCCAGGAAATGGCTGGCATGTCTTCACTCCTTATCTTAAGCTTTCTCCTCTTCTCCCGGCAGAGCCTGCTACCCAAGACTGGTCAAAAGCATCTCACCTGAATGAAAGGATAGCTTCTTCCTCAGTCTCAAAGATCCTAAAGACCCTGATGAGGCCAATGAGCTTAATGATTCGATAAACCTTATCGGATAGACAGGTGAGGCAAATGTCCCCTCCCTTCTGTCGGGTTTTAATGGTTGGGCTCATCAAAGCACGGATGCCGGTGCTATTGATATAGTCGAGCTTTTTGAAGTTGAGGAGAAGATTTTCTACAGATTGCTTTTTTGCTGCTTCATCCTTCCTTCAATTTTTTCTTAATATCAGTTTTTTGTAAAAATTCTAAGAAGAAGGCCAGAAAGATAGCGAACATAAAAGAGGTTACCCCTGCCATTAGAGTGTTTTTTTTGGTGCCTCGGGCCATTCTTTTCTCAGGCGCAGAAGCTCTGTCTACTATCTGAACTATCTGCTTCTGAGCACCAAGATCGAATTCGCGATTGAAGTAATCAAGATTATCAACATAGCCGTTGGCTATTTTGGCTGAAAGTTCCGGAGATTTTGTTTGGACAGATAGTTTGATAATGCCGTTTTTCTGCATGGTAGTCTTGGTGGCACTTTTTAAGGCCCTTCGTGCATCAGACATAAGCTTTGCTTTCCAAACACCTTTAAGGTTGAGTTGCTCAATGATTCTGTCTGCCATCTTTCTACTTTCAAGTAACGATATAATCAAATCCTCTATGTTAAGTCGTCTCTTCATAGCAGGTGCCCCAGATTGTGGGCCATAGTATTCTCTCACATTCATAGGAAAAAATGTGGCATATGCCTCATACATCTTGGGTTTATGTAAGCTGGCGGCGCCGGCAAAGAACATACTAACAAGGACAATTACCACAATCATCTTCCAGCGCTTATAGATTACTTTGATGTAGTCAATGAGGTCAATTTCGTCTTCGTGGTATTGTTGATCCATGTCTCACTCCTCCTTTTTCAAAGTATAGTAAAGTCAAAATTAACCACAGACCTCTGTGGTTACAAAGTTTTCTTCCTTTACTTCTGCCAAGAAAGCTATTTTATTTCTATCTTGTAGGAACTACTATAATAGAGCCTTTTCCCACAACCCCAAAACCGGTATTAGAACTTTGCGTCCGGCCATCAGGCAGTATCACATAAACACTTTCTTTATCAGCATATTTTGTTAGACTGCCAACCTTCTCTAAATAGTAACTATATTTTTGACCTGATTTAAAACTGACTGAGCATGGATTATAAACTGCACCTACGACTGCAACCCAATCAGGAACTTCAGGAACTGTGATTTGGTCCCCATCCTGGAGTAAAATGTCCTTTTCAGTTCCTTTAATCTTCGCGAATTTCTCCAAATCTACAATAATCCGGCCACCTGGCTTTTTAGCGGCAATTAAATCCAATGCTTTTTTCCGCCTCTCTAAGGAAATTAACCTGAGTTCTTTCTTATCCTCGGGCATTATAGAATCAACTAATGAAGCTTCTTCCTGCAATAAAGCCTGTCTCTGAGAATCAATCAATTCATCAATGGCTTTTTTCTGGACATCTTTAATCTCTTCACGAATAAAAATGACACCTTTAATAAATGCAGTATCGTTAAAACCACCGGCCCGCTTAATAAAAGAACTGAACCTTTCTCCTTTTTGGATGACATAAGTTCCGGAAAAGCATACCTCACCTTTTATAGTCACAGTTGGTTTTTTTGCCAGATCAGGATTGGGATAGGTAAAAAGATGGTCTTCCTGCTCAAGCGTTAAGTTTTGGGGGCTATCCTTTTTACCCGCAACAATATCCGTTAAATCAACCTCAATTATTTCAGCAGGTCCTCCCTTTTTAATGTTTTTCCTAAAAAGCTCTGCTCTTTTTAAATAGGCGACCTCAGTTACTCCAGCGGTAGCGAAGATTAAATCGCTTATTTTCATATCCTTAACCAGTTCAAATTTACCAGGCTTATACACTTCACCAGTAATGTGGACATAGGTTGTAGGCATAAAATCATATATCGAATGAACAACAAGTTCGTCATGTGGCTTAAGTACAATATTTGAGGCTTTATCCCCTTTCAGAACCTTATTCAAATCCACAGCCACTGATTCTCTTGTTTCATCCTTTCGGAATCTAAAAAGATCTGCTTTATCCAAATAAGCCTTCTGTGTAACTCCCATACCATTAAATATTAAATCACTTAGCCTCATTCCCTCTTTATATCTATATACTCCGGGCTTATTCACCATACCGGTAATGGAAACTGTAGTCTGAGGAAAGACATCATAAATCGTAGGGAAAATGCAAATTACATCGCCATTTTTTAGCTCCTGCTCTTTTGCCCAATTGTTAAATTTATCTTTGTCTTCAAATTCTTTTATTGCCAAAACATATCTTTCATCCTTTCCTAATCGTTCAATACGAACTTTCTGGAGAAATTCAACATCTATAATGCCTTGAGCCATTTCAATAACATCAGACAATTTCTCCTCCGGTTTCAACTCATAAATGGCCGGCTTTTTTACATTACCGTAAATACCCACTACCCGGCCAATGGTAGGAACATAAATCATATCATCTGCTAAAAGATTAATGTCATCGCTTCTGTCCCCCTTCAATAATAAATCACATACATCCAGAGTCTTAATTACCTTATTCTGCCTGATTAACTGTATATTTCTTAAAGAGCCGCTCTTGACATACCCTCCGCTGTGATACAAACCGTGCAAGAATGTAGAAACAGCACTAACTAAATATGCCCCCGGCTTTTTTACCTCACCCAGGACAAATATCTTAATTGTCCTTAATCGCCCAAGGGAAATATTAATGTCTATGTTGGTATATTCCCTATTTATGCTCTTGCTAATGTACTCGCTCGTATCCTCAAAACTTTTTCCCCAGATATATAGAACCCCAACCCTGGGAATAGTGATTTTACCTTCACGGTCTATCTTCAGCTCATAGCGCTCATTAAGTTTACCCCAGATATCGATAATCAACTCATCCCCCGGACCTAAAATGTATTCTTTCCCCACTGATGCCGTCTCAGCCGGGGCAAATTCTGCTCCTACGAATATATCGTAGCCAAACTGTTTCAAATCCTCCCCAAGTCCGATAATTTTATCATTAGTAAATATTCTTTCTGTCCTTGATGGAGCAACGGCTGGTTTACTAACTTCTGCTTGGGCAGCTAATAGGCTGGACAACATAAAAGCACTTGAAATTATCAGAAGACTAAAAAAGACTTTTCCTCTTATTTTCATATCTTTCTCCTTTCTGATTTATATCGCATTTTTCATGCTGTATTCTGTAATGGTAAATTGAAACCGGTTTTTCAACAGACCCTAAATTATCTGTTCTGAGAAGCATCTTTCTGTCTCTCTTTTCTTTCAGGGAAGAACCTCCCCGTTACATTTCCCTCAGCTACTACTTTAACAATCTCCTCCTCTCCCCGACCCAGATATATAGTCACTTTATCGGCATTCAGGATATCTCTCTTTCTCTGTATCTTCACCTGACCCTCTAAAGTTATCATATACTTTTTCGCCTCATAACACACCCTGTCAGCATGATGAATGATAATCTGCTCCCCAAATCTAACTACCCCCTTTACTTCTTCCTCCGCTTCTATCTCACCACTCTCCCCCAACTCCTCCCG
>JAUWHM010000120.1 GCA_030605915.1 Nitrospirota bacterium
CAAATACCGATCAAGGACTTTGAGCGTTTAGAAGAAGTAACGGAAAATTATGGATTGGCAAAATTGATGGATGAAGTAAAGGATGATGAACGGCTTTCAGTGAAAGAGGCTAAGAAACATTATCAATCCTTAAAATAGAATGTGGAAAGATGAGGAAATAATTGTTGAAGATAATGGTTCTGGTACGGATTTTTTTATATCAGAGAATTGAAGAATCGTGAACGACATATAATGAATGTTGCCCGACTTATCTGCCAGGAAGTTTCCCTGATGAGCAAACCCAGAGACCCCCGCCACGCCTATGAGAGGCAATCCAAGCTGCTCAAAGACGCTTTCATAAAGTAAAACAGCCAGTAATGTTGGTTAAACAAGCCTACCGAACGACTGCATTGACCCCGTTAATTCACTCTAAGAACAAAAGCATACAGTGTATCATAGCCTTATTAAGGATTTACGACAGAGGCTAAATTAGCATGAACGGGGTTGAAAAAGGTCTTGACGAATAGCGATAAATAGGGTATAAAGTCTTAGCTGGATGTGGTAGAATAGCTGTGCTGTTAGGGAGATTCTAATTTCGTTGCCGTATAGGAAATTATAAATTTCCCATACGATAGTAAGTTGCGAGGCGATAGCCGAGCTAAGTTGGAGAGCCTGAGAGGAAGCATGGCCTTAATTGTTCAGAAATATGGTGGGAGCTCGATAGCTAATCCGGAGCGGATTAAGAAAGTGGCTAAGCGGATAGTGGCAGACAGGCGCCGGGGGAAGCAACTGGTGGTAGTCGTTTCTGCACTGGGTGATACCACTGATAGATTGATCAAGCTCGCCCATCAGGTTACCGATGAGCCAGCGGATAGAGAGATAGATGTCCTGGTCTCCACCGGAGAGCAGATTTCGGTTTCTCTTTTAGCTATGGCCATTCAATCCTTACACGCTCAGGCCATCTCCTTTACCGGACCGCAGGTGGGAATCGTTACCGACAGCTCCCATACCAGAGCCAGGATTTTAAGCATTAATACAAAAAGGATAAAAGAGGAATTAAAAAGGGGCGGAATAGTAATTGTAGCTGGCTTTCAGGGCTCGGATGTCAAGGATAATATAACTACTCTGGGCCGGGGAGGTTCCGATTTGACGGCAGTGGCCTTAGCCGGGATGTTAAAGGCAGATTGTTGTGAGATTTATACGGATGTGGAAGGAGTTTATACGGCTGACCCTAAAATTGTCCCTCGGGCCAGGAAGCTCAGGGCTCTCTCCTACGATGAGATGTTAGAGATGGCCAGTCTGGGTGCTCAGGTGCTTCAAAATCGGGCGGTAGAAGTTGCTAAGAAGTTCAATGTTCCCATTAGAGTTCGTTCCAGTTTCTCGGGCGGCAGGGGAACTTTGATTACCAGGGAGGTAAAGTCTATGGAGAAAGTGGTGGTCAGTGAAGTCACTTTGAATAAGGACGAAGCCAAGGTATCCCTTCGAGGAGTGCCAGATAGGCCAGGAATTGCCGCCAGGGTATTTAAGAGGATAGCTGATAAAGACATCAATATAGATATGATTATTCAGAATGTAGGCAGTAGAGGAATATCTGATATATCCTTCACGGTGATAAAAGAGGACTTGAAGAAGACTTTAGCTGTAGCTGAGAGAGTATCTAAGGATATAGGAGCCAGGAAAGTAAATTCCAATGAGGACATAGCCAAGGTTTCCGTGGTGGGAGTGGGAATGCGAAGTCACTCTGGAATCGCTGCCCAGATGTTCGCCGCCTTGGCCGCCCAGGGAATCAACATTGAGATGATCAGCACTTCGGAAATAAAGATTTCCTGTATTATTAGGAAGAAGTATGCTGAGAAAGCAGTGAGGGCAATCCACGCTAAATTCGGGCTGGGGAGAAAGAGATAGGGGGAAACCTATATGCAACAAGTTAAACTTTACGATACTACCCTTCGGGACGGGGTGCAGGGAGAAGGTATATCCTTCTCTCTTAAAGATAAGGTAGCCATAGTTAAAAAATTAGATGGGTTAGGGATTCATTACATTGAAGGGGGCTGGCCGGGCTCCAACCCTAAGGATATTAACTTCTTTAAGGAGGTAAGGAAAGTTCGTCTCAAGCAGGCCAAAATGGCGGCTTTTGGCAGCACTCGCCGGGCAGATAAGACGGCAGGGAGAGATGCTAACATTAAGGCCATGCTAAAGGCAGAAACGCCCACGGTGACCATCTTCGGGAAGAGCTGGACACTGCATGTGGAGAAGGTAATAAGAACTAATTTGAAGAGAAACTTAGAGATGATAGAGGATTCCATCTCTTATGTGAAGTCAAGAGGAAGAGAAGTAATTTATGATGCTGAACATTTCTTCGATGGATATAAGGATAATCCCCAGTATGCGCTTAAAACTTTAAAGGTAGCCGAAGAGGCCGGAGCTGACTGGATCGTCCTCTGCGATACCAATGGTGGCACCATGCCCTATGAGGTGGAGAACATCTGTGGAGAGGTCCGAAGAAGGGTAAAGACTCCTCTGGGGATACACACCCACAATGATTCTGGAATGGCGGTAGCCAATTCCATAATAGCGGTGAAAGAAGGTTGCCTCCAGGTGCAGGGAACAATCAATGGTTACGGAGAAAGGTGCGGCAATGCTGACCTCTGTCTGGTTATCCCGAACCTGAAGCTTAAACTTGGTATTAGCTGCGTGAGCGACAAACAACTACAGTCTATAGGAGAGATCTCCCGTTATGTGAGCGAGTTGGCCAACATCATTCCTGACGATCATCAACCTTTCGTGGGGGCGAGTGCCTTTGCCCATAAGGGAGGAATGCATGTGGATGCGGTGAGGAAGACCCCTCTTAGCTTCGAGCACATAAGACCAGAACTGGTGGGCAATCATAGAAGAGTACTCGTCTCGGAACTTTCCGGCAAAAGCAATATCCTCTATAAAGCCGCTCAGGTCGGTTTGGACTTAAGGAAGGACAAATCGCAGACTTCTACGAAGAAGATTCTCAAGTTACTTAAGGATTTGGAACATCGGGGCTATCAGTTCGAGGCGGCCGACGGGTCTTTTGAGCTTCTAATGAAGAAAGCTTTAGGAAAGTATAAAAAGCTATTTGACTTGGAAGGATTCAGGGTCAGTGTGGAGAAGAGAGAGGATAATAGAATAATTTCCGAGGCAACTATAAAGGTTAGGGTAGGAAAAAAGAGGGAGCATACGGCGGCGGAAGGGGATGGGCCGGTTAATGCCCTGGACAATGCTCTTAGAAAGGCCTTGGAGAAGTTTTATCCTTCTCTCTCTGAGATGCACCTGAGCGACTTCAAGGTAAGGATACTCGACCCGGAAGCAGGGACAGCCGCCCAGACCCGGGTGCTCATTGAATCCCGTGACCATAAGGACACCTGGAGCACGGTGGGAGTTTCCGAGAACATCATCGAAGCGAGTTGGCAAGCATTGGTGGATAGCATCGAATACAAATTGCTGAAGGACGAGAAGTAAGAAGGAGGGAGATTTATATGTCAAGGGCAAGTCAAGTAGTAGAGAAGGTAAGTGCTCACCCATACGTTGTTAGTAGGAGGGACATCTGCCAGGGAAGCCCTGTTATCAGAGGCAGCAGGCTCAGGGTGATTGATGTAGCCATTGAATATGACAGGCTTGGTTACACCCCTGATCAGATCCTAGATGCGCATCCTCATATTAATCTGGCTGAAGTTCACGATGCCCTTTCGTATTATTATGAAAACCAGAAGAAACTCGATGAGCATCTAAAGAAAAATCTTAGCAAGGTCAGTCAAATCAGAAAAAGATATCCCTCTAAAGTTAACCATTGACCATGGGCAAGATCAAGATTTATAGCGATGAGGATGTTGATATTGCAATAGCGGAAGGACTTAAGCGAAGGGGTGTGAAAGCTTGGTCGGCAAGGGATGCTGGAAATCTTGGATTGACCGATGAGGAACAGTTACAATATGCATTTAGGAACAAAGCCACAATTTTTACTTATGATGATGATTTTCTCATTGTAGCTGATGATTGGGTAAGAAAATGGCGAAAGCATGCTGGAATAATTTACGTTCAAAGACAGAAATTGAGTGTTGGAGAATGCATCAGAAGAATAGAGCTTATCGTTGATATCCTGGATGCGGAGGAGATGAAGAACCATATCGAGTTTCTATAGGGGCGGTTGAGCGAGAAACATGGAAAAGGGTATGGAAGGCATGGACATACCAGCTAAATATAATCCTAAACCGGTGGAGAAGCGCTGGTATCAGTTCTGGGAGGAGAAGGGATATTTTCAGGCTGAGGTTGATAGAAGAAAGCGACCTTACTGCATTGTTATCCCTCCTCCCAACATCACTGGCTCCCTCCACATGGGTCATGCTCTGAATAACACGCTCCAGGATATCCTCATCCGCTGGAAGAAGATGCAGGGTTACAATGCTCTCTGGATTCCCGGAGTGGATCATGCTGGGATTGCTACTCAGAATGTGGTGGAGAAGGAATTAGCTGAGGCCGGGATAAACCGGCACGAGTTAGGTAGAGAGAAATTCGTGGAGAAGGTATGGGAGTGGAAAGAAAAATACGGGGAAACTATTATCCAGCAATTAAAGAGATTAGGTTGCGCCTGCGACTGGCAGCGGAGCCGCTTTACCTTAGATGAGGGTTGCTCCCGGGCCGTTAAGGAAGAGTTCGTCCGGCTTTACCAGGAGGGATTGATCTATCAAGCTAATTATATCATCAACTGGTGTCCCCGATGTCGGACTGCCCTTTCTGATATTGAGGTAGAGCACCAGGAGACAAAGGGAAAACTTTACTATATTAACTATCCCCTGGAGAATGGTCAGGACCAGATCACTGTAGCTACCACTCGTCCGGAGACAATGATAGGAGATGTAGCGGTAGCTGTCCACCCGGATGACAAAAGATATAGGAGGCTGATAGGGAAGACTCTCATCCTTCCCCTAATTGGCCGCAAGCTTCCCATAATTACTGATGAGCGGATTGAACCTTCCTTTGGCACCGGAGCAGTCAAGATTACTCCAGCTCATGACCCAGATGACTTTGAGATTGGACTTAAACAAAAACTCCCTCAGGTAATAGTCATTGATGAGACCGGGAAGATGACTGAGGAAGCCGGTGGTTATGCCGGTATGGATCGATACCAGTGCAGAGAGGAAGTTCTCAAGGAGTTAAAGAAGCAGCGATATTTGGTGAAGATTGAGGACTATATTCATTCCGTCGGACATTGTTACCGCTGCCATACCGCTATTGAGCCCCTCATTTCTGAGCAGTGGTTTGTGAGGATGAAGGAATTGGCTCGTCCGGCCATAAGGGCAGTTAAGTCGGGCAGAATCAGGTTTATTCCCAATCGCTGGACGAAGGTTTACCTTAACTGGATGGAGAATATAAGAGACTGGTGCATCTCCCGTCAGATCTGGTGGGGGCATCAACTTCCGGTCTGGCACTGCCGCAAGTGCGAGCACCTCAATGTGTCCCGAGAGGAACCGGATACCTGCCAAGCCTGCGGCAGTTCGGATTTAGAACAGGATCAAAGTGTCCTCGATACCTGGTTCAGTTCAGCCCTCTGGCCCTTCTCCACCCTGGGTTGGCCGGAGGAAACAAAGGATTTAGCCTATTTCTATCCTACCTCGACTTTAGTCACTGGCCATGAAATTATCTATTTCTGGGTAGCCCGGATGATTATGATGGGCCTGAAGTTTCGGGGAGATATTCCCTTCCATGAAGTCTACATCCATGGAATAGTGCGCGATAGGGAAGGGAAGAAGATGAGCAAGTCTCTGGGAAATGTCATCGATCCCTTAGAGACTATGGAAGAATACGGAACCGATGCCCTTCGTTTGGCTCTGGCTCAAGCGGCTACCCTGGGAGGACAGGATATATTCTTGAGTCGGGAGAGATTGGAGGGGATGAGGAACTTTGCTAATAAGCTCTGGAACGTCTCCCGTTTTATCCTGTTGAATACAGAAGATTTCAATTTCAAGAGAACAAGGCAGAAGGACTTGAAATTTGATGAAGACGATGAATATATTATCGGTCGCCTGAATCAGACCATAAAGGAGGCAACCGATTCTTTATCAGCATACAAGTTCAGCGAAGCCAGCCAGGTTATCTATGAATTTCTCTGGCATGAATTCTGTGACTGGTATGTGGAGTTAAGCAAGCTGCGCCTGCAGTACGGTAAAGATGAGGAGGAGAGAAGAACGGCCCAGTGGGTGCTTCACTATGTCCTGAGAAATGTCCTCAAGCTTCTTCATCCCTATATGCCCTTTATCACTGAGGAGATCTGGCAGCACTTAGCTGGCACCGAAGGAAGCATTATGCTCTCTGTCTGGCCCCGCTTTATGAGAAGCAAGGTGAATGAAAAAGCCGTCGGCAGGGCCAGGAAAAAGTATGAAGTGATTACCGCCGAGAGGAGGATAAGAAGCGGATGGAACATCCCCCTCAAGAGGAAATTAGAGCATGTCATCAAACCAGTGAATCAGGAAGAAAAGGAGATTTTGGAGGGCAGCCGAGAAAAATTCATCCAGCTCCTCCCCTCCAGCCAGCTAACTATTGATGAGGATTATGAGCCCTCCGGCAATCTCATCTCCGAAGTTACCCCTTCCGGAACGACTGTCTTCGTCAATTTAGGAGAGGCAGTGGACTTGGGGCAGGAGAAGGAAAAACACCGTAAGGAGATTGCCAAAATAGAGGAGGAACTAAGGAAAATTGACAGGAAATTAAGCAGCTCTGATTTTCTGGAAAAAGCTCCCCAGGAGATTGTGGAGAAGCAAAGGAATAAAAGAAACGAATATGAGATCAGAAGAACCCAGCTACTGAAGACCCTGGAGAAGATAAAATAAACCTGTGCCAAATATTGCTTTTATTTTATAATGTTTTATAGGTATTAATATCAAAATGTAGCCACCAGATAATATGTAATGTTATGAGAAGAAAAAATGAAAATAAGCGCGTATAATAAATATGAGATTAAATTCCCTAAGTCAGGGATGAAAAAATACATACTTACCCATTCCCCAAATAGCACTCCTCATTTTGTGACTCCCGACACCAAAAAAGGG
>JAUWHM010000055.1 GCA_030605915.1 Nitrospirota bacterium
CTTAGTAATGAAGACTTCGTCCTTAATGCTCACAAGATTGATTTCCACATTTAGCGCCGCTGCCTGCAAAGCAGCTTCAGCCAGAACTGCCGCTACTCCCACATCGCTGATGAGGTTAACATTGCCAATATCAGCCAGGCGCTGGCTGAGTTTCAGGATTTCGTGGCAGCATTTGGCTGTTTCCAGGGGAACCTCCATAGCCTCTTTACAGGCTTCCTGGATTGCCTGGGAGCGTTTCCCCTTCTCTTCATCGGTGGATTTGGGCATCCTATAAGCCGCCGATACTCCCCCGTAAGCGTCTACATCGGCATCCGTTAATTCCGCTAATCTCCTCCGCAGTTCCTCCGATTTAGACAGAATCTGCCTGACCTCCCCGTCAACATCTTTATACTTCTCTTTGCCAACGGTAAAATTAGCAAGCATGCTGGCCATGGCTGCCCCTAAGGCACCAGCTAAGGCTGAAACACTTCCTCCACCCGGCGCCGGAAGCTTAGCCGCCGCATCATCAAGATATTTCTCAATAGGTTGCTTAACGTACATCTTTTCCCTCATATCTTATGCAGTCTCTCACAACTCATTCTCCAATTCTCTCATAGTCACCTTAAAAAGTTTTCTATCTCTACTATAAATTGCGACCAAATATCTGGAATGTTATTAGCTAAATCTTTTAACTGAGCCTCATCGAGCATGAATCCATATGCATGAATGAAAAAATGTCTAAAAGTTAAGTACTCATAAAGTCTGTCAGATAAGCTCTCTGATATAATCCTAATCGATATGGAAAGGTCTAGTAGCTCTTTATGCCATGTATCAGATTTAGGTATATCAACATCTTTTACATTCAAAACTTGTTTCAAGATATTTTCTATCCCATTATAAATATTATGAAGAAATGTGCCAATAGCTGCTAATTCAATAATGGACTTCTCTTTTCTTGTCATAGTCTCTTTAAGATTACTCAATGCAATTTCAACATGCTCTTTTTCTGCATTGATTTGCTTAGATACATCATTCATAAATTCTTACCCCAGTTTCTTCCACAAGGTCATTAAACAATGATTTCTTAGAAAGGTCCACAAGATCAACAGGTTTTGATAAATACTTAAATAATTCAGCATAAAACTTGAAGAATAATCTGGGTTCAATTCCTTTTACCCCAATGTCTATATCATTAGATTTTTTGTCTTTCCTTATTGATGAGCCAAATAAAATAATGGAAGAAACATTATATTTCTTGGCACATTGTAAAACTATATCCTTGTCCCTTTCTGTTAGCATTGTCCATCACCTCCTCGCCAAATTTCAGATAAGACCTCTTTCTCTAACCGGTTCGCTGAAACGCCCCTGCCTACCGGCAGGCAAATTAGAAGACCCGTTCATACTCGAGCCATTTCACCTTGCCAGACTTAACTCGGGAAATAGTTTTTAATTTTCTTTGCTTCTCCTCCTAAAACAGCCCCAATGTCTTCCCGGTCTCGTCAATGTCCACCGGCATGAAGGCAGGAGAAGAAGGAAGACCTGGCATTGTCCTCATCTCACCCAAGAGAGGATAAAGGAAGCCGGCTCCCACCGAAGCCCGAATATCCCTTATGGGGACACGATAATTCTTAGGAACGCCTTTAAGGTTAGGGTCATGCGAGAGGGATAGATGCGTTTTAGCCATATTGATGCAGAGCTTGTCGTAGCCAAGGTCAGTATAGAGTTTTATTCTCTGCTCAGCTAAAGGCGAATAATCTACTCCATCAGCCCGATAGATTTTGGTAGCAATCGTTTCTATCTTCTCCTTAATCGAGGCATCGTCCGGGTAGAGGAAGTGAAAGTCATTGGGCTCGTCGCAGGCCTTAACCACCGCCTCAGCTGCCTCTATGCATCCATCTCCACCTTTTGCCCAGGGGTCGATGGGGACAGCATACTGAGCTCCCTGGTCTAAGGCGTATTTCCGGACCAGTTCTACCTCCTTATCCCGGTCATCCGTAAACCTGTTTATAGTCACCACTACCGGCACGCCGAAGGAGCGCATGTTCTCGATATGAACTTTAAGGTTCTCACAGCCTTTCTTTAGAGCGGGCATGTTCTCTTTGGCTGCCAATTCCCTATCGTATTTCTGTCCGGGCTTCAACTGAAAAGCTCCTCCGTGCATCTTCAACGCCCTTATGGAACAGGTGACTACAATACAGTCTAATTTCAATCCTCCCTGGCGGCAGACGACATTGATTAGCTTCTCTGCACCACAGTCGGCTCCAAATCCGCTCTCAGTAACCACATAGTCAGCAAGTTTCAGAGCGACCATATTGGCCAGGACGGAGTTATTTCCATGAGCCACATTGGCAAAGGGGAAACCGTGGTCAATGACCGGTGTGTTCTCAAGTGACTGAACGAGATTTGGCTTAATAGAATCTTTCATCAAGACGGTCATCACTCCAGCCACCTTGAGGTCTTCTGCCGTCACCGGTTTGCCATCGTAGGTGAATCCACATACCATCTGGCCAAGCCTCTTCCTCAAATCAGAAAGCCCACTGGTCAGTGCATGGATAGCCGCCGTTTCCGTAGCCACGGTGATGTCGTATCCAGTCTCCCGCGGATAGCCGTTGGCCTTACCCCCGAGCCCAACCACAATATGCCTTAAGACACGGTCATTCAGGTCAACGCACCGTCTAAGGGTTATATTGTTAGGGTCTATATTGAGTTTATTCTTATGAAGAATATGAGCATCCAGGGCAGCATTGAAGAGGTTATGTGCGGTCTCCACGGCATGTATGTCGCCGGTGAAGTGAAGGTTGATATTCTCCATGGGAACTACCTGGGAGTAACCACCCCCGCAGGCTCCTCCTTTGATGCCGAAGGTCGGACCCTTAGAAGGTTCACGAATAGCATTACAGACCTTCTTTCCGATCTTGGCAAAGGCCTGGCCCAGACCGAGGTTGGTAACCGTCTTCCCTTCACCTAAGGGGGTGGGGGTAATTGCCGTTACGGTAATGAATTTGCCATCTGGCTTATCCTTTAACCTCTCCAGGATACTGAGATTAATTTTAGCCATATATTTCCCGTAGGGCTCGAGTTCGTCTTCCTCAACTCCTAAGTCCTTAGCAATCTCCGTAATAGGCTTAAGCGTTGCCTCCTGGGCAATCTCCAAATCGCTCTTCATCGTCTCCTCCTTCTTTTAAACTACACCTGTGGTTCCATATTATTTTTGAGACTGACTAGAAGCAGCCATACCCTACTCCTTTATCAAGGCCATAGTTTCTGCCCTCGTCTTCTCGTTCTCTTTAAAGATTCCTCTGACTGCCGAGGTTACCGTTAAAACTCCCGGCTTCTTCACCCCCCGCATAGTCATACACAGATGCTCTGCCTCGATTATCACCATTACACCCTTCGGTTTGAGCTTTTTCATAATCACATCAGCTATTTGAGTGGTAAGCCTTTCCTGCACCTGAAGCCGGTTGCCGAGTATATCCACTACCCTGGCGAGTTTACTCAAACCTGTTACCCTGTTATTTTTGGGAATATAAGCAACATGGGCCTTGCCAACAAATGGGAGGAGGTGGTGCTCGCAGATTGAATATAACGGAATATTTTTCAACAGGACTATCTCGTCGTGCTCTTCGGATAAGAGAACCTCCAGCTCCTTCCCGGGGTCTTTCTTTATCCCGCTTAACACTTCTTCGTACATATCAGCTACCCTTTCGGGCGTGCCTAAAAGATCGGCCCGGTTGGGATTCTCTCCTACCGCTTCCAGCACCATCCTTATTGCCCTGGCTATCTTTTTCTTATCCACTTTTCATCCCCGCAAGAAAGCTCGGCTATCGCCTCGCAACTTCTTACTATCGTATGGGAAATTATATAATTTCCTATACGGCAAGAAAATTCGTCGCTTTTACTGACCTTGGATACTATACCATATCCAGCCAAAAATAGCAAAAATCCGGAGGCGATTGATCTTATCTATGTAGAATTGGTCGTCTCTATATTGCTCCTGGCTCATTTCAATATCTCCACTATCTTAGATTGGCATCCCTTCCTTCTCCTCGCTCTGCGCTCATAACATCTAATGAGAAAGAATGCCCCGGCCAGGAAGAAGAGGGCACTTATAGCAGCTATCACCTCAGTTGCCTCTTCCCTTCTCAGATAATCGGCCAGCCAGCGTCCGAAGAATAGTCCGCATATTAACAGAAATAGAGGGAAAAGATAGACGAAGGCGGCGGACTTAATAAAGGAAGTCGTGCTTAAAATTACTCTTACCCTCTGGCCAATCTGCGCTCCTAACTCATTTTCTGCTTCGGTCACAACCATATCGGCGCTTCCCCTGAAGCAGAGACCACACTTCCCGCAGGCAGTCTTTCGCGGGAAGGCCACCTTAGCTAGCCCTCCCTCCATTGCAATAATTTTACCTTCTTCCTCCATCCTAAGCAAACTCGTCACTTCGTTCCTCATTTCCTTCCCAGGGGTTCCCCCTAGGGCGTCCTCCTAACGGTGGACTGTTACCCCTTAAGGGGAGCCAGATTGCTCCCCTTAACAACCCCAATCCGCTTAGGAAAGCTTTCATCCTTCCAAGTTAGCTTCTATATAAGCGATGAGCTGCCCGGCTTCTATTACCACTTTCTGAGTGGTCTTCATCTTATCTGCTGGGTCAACGGAAGTTATATCCTCAATGGGCGAGAAAGTATCCATGAGGATAGTATCCTTCTTGAACATCTCCTTGGCCTTCTCCAGAAGCAGGTTATACCTCTGCACGAACGGGCCCGGGCTGTAGTAACCGGCACCCCGCTGCTGGATATTCTGTAAATCGGTAACCAGCGTCTTAACCATCTTCAACAGCACTCTCTTCTCATCCATTCCTAATTTCCTCCTTCCTATAGGACTATAGCTGTCTTCATCCCCTCGTGGTTGACAATCATCTCTAAGGCTCTCGGCAACTGGCTGAGAGGCAGTTCTTGAGTAATAAGGGGTCGAGTATCTATAGCCCGGCAGGCAATTAAATCCAGGGCCTTTTTGACATAGGCCGGGGTATGATGAAAGACCCCTTTTAAGGTGACTTCTCCGTAGTGAAAGGCCTTGGTATCCAACTTTATACTGGTTCCCGGGGCGCAGCCTCCAAATAGGATAACGCTACCCCCTTTTCTGACCATAGCAATGGCTGCCTCCCAAACTTCTGGAATTCCCACTGCCTCCACAGCCACATCCACTCCCCTTCCATCCTCGGTCAGCTCCCTTACCGCCTTAACTGGATCACTAATCTTTGAAACGTTAACTATCTCATCTGCCCGGCACTTCCTGGCCACCGATAATCTATCTTCCCTCCTGTCAGCCACGATAACTCTTGCCCCCTGAAGATTTGCCAATTGAGTAAATAGGAGCCCAATTGGACCAGCTCCATTTATGACCACGGTGTCACTCAGTTTAATGCCGGATTCCTCTATCCCATGTAAAGCACAGGCTAAGGGCTCCACCAGGGCTGCCTCCTTGAAAGAAACTCCTTCTGGAATCTCCAATAGGTTCTGTCTGACGATAAGCTCCGGTATCTTCACATATTCAGCATAAGCTCCATTGATGAAAAGTAGATTCTCACAGAGGCTCTGGCGCCCAATCTTACAGTAGAAACACCGGTTACAGGGGGCAGAGTTAGCTGCTACTACGCTCATCCCCTCCTTAAAATAATCTACCCCATCCCCCACCTTAGTTACCACTCCTGAAAACTCATGCCCGAAGACGGCCGGCGGTTTAATCATCCGGGGATGTCCCCCTCGGAGATAGACCTTGGCATCCGTCCCGCAGGTTAAGGCCGCTTTTATCTGGAGGAGAACCTCACCCGGTCCACTCTCAGGCACCGGCACTTCCTCCATCCTCACATCCTTAGGACCATAGAGCAAGGCCGCCCTCATAAGAGAATTTGTCCCTTCATTCCTCATTTCTTTGTTTCCCATACTTTCAGAAATTTCTTCAAGAAATCTTTACGGGACAATGATTATTTTCAGGGACTGCTTACCCTCTTTAGCTAATCTCACCGCCTCATTTAAGTTCTTCAATTTAAATCGATGAGTGATTAATTCTCTGACCTTAATTCTTCCCAATCTGATTAAATCCAGGGCCATTCTCTGTTCATAAGGGGTGGATGAGTAACTTCCCATCAGGGTGACTTCTGAATGATAGATGAGGTTAGGGTCTATGGTCAGCCTGGAATCAGGCGGGCACTCAGCGAAGAAGTTTACTCTTCCTCCTTCTCTTACTAACCTCATTGCTTGACCGATGGCCTCCACACTGCCCGTAGCTACAATGGATAAATCGGCTCCCCGGCCCTCGGTCAATCTTTTTACTGTCGGGAGAGGGTCTTCCTTTTCTGGATTGATGATTGCCTCAGCTCCAAATCTCTTAGATATCTCCAATCTATGATTGACTAAATCAAGGGCAATTACCTGAGTGGCTCCAGCCAGATGTGCCAACTGAAGATGCAGGAGTCCCATTGGCCCCATCCCCACTATAGCTACTCTATCTCCCAACTGAATCTGGCATTTTATTATGGCTCTCAGGCAGCAGGCCGTTGATTCGATGAGACAGGCCTCTTCATAGGATAAATCCTCTGGAATGGAAAGCATTGTCTTCTCTACATTAAGGGCAGGCACGCGAATATACTGGGCAAAGCCCCCCGGGTCTATATTAGTTCTACGGAATTGGGGACATAAGGTATAGTTTCCCCGTCGACACCAATGGCAGAGCAGGCAGGGAACATGATGAGCCACGAAGACCCGGTCTCCGGGATGAAATTTTTCTACTCCATCTCCTACTTTCTCTACATCGCCAGCCACTTCGTGTCCAAGAACCGCTGGAGGGGTAACCGTCCTCTGCACCATCTTGCTTATGTCAGTTCCACACAGCCCACATGACCTTACTTTAACCAGAACTTCTCCCCTTCCAATCTCAGGCTGAGCTACTTCCTCATATCTTATATCATCCAGATTGTAATAAACGGCCGCTTTCAATCTTCTTTAATCACCTCCATGATCTCCTTGGCTACCCGCAGGGGCTTGGTCAGAATGCGAATGGGCAAAGAGTGTATAAAATTACTCAGGTCCTTCCTTACCTCCTCGGTAATGCGGTGTGGCTTGGTCAATATCCGGTCAATAACCTCAGCGGTATAAGTCTCTATTATCCTCTTCCTGTCCATCTCAATCTGGGTTCCACACTGCTGGCAACGAACCCGTTTAAGTTGATCCCCTACATAAGTTATAACATGGAGACACTCTCGACCGCAGTGCAAACAGAAAAGTTCTGTCTTCATCTCAGTAGTCATCGTTCCTTCTCCTTATTCTCTTTCTCCTTTACTTCTACCGCTCCTACTTTAACATATCTTACTAACGCTGTCAACTGGAGCCTGCTTTTTTTTGCGGAATCGCTGTGCTTTTTGCTTGCTTTTTATACCTTCTAATTTCTCTATTCTTACCGCGCAAACTTTCGTTTCAGGAATCTTGGCAACGGGGTCTATAGCGGGACTCGTAAGCACATTGGTCGGGCTTTCGGCAAAATGGAAAGTCATGGAAATCACGCCTGGTGGAGAAACATCTGTCACCTTCGCTTTAGCGGTTACCTCTCCCCGCCGGGAGGTCACACGCACAAACTCACCATTGGCGATGCCGAGTTGAGCAGCATCCTCCGGATTAATGTTTAGCAACTCCTGACTGTGCAACGCGCTGAGGCCTTCCACCCTTCGCGTTATCGTTCCCGTATGGAAGTGGAAGAGACTGCGGTCAGTGGT
>JAUWHM010000154.1 GCA_030605915.1 Nitrospirota bacterium
CGGCCGAGAGAAAGAAATTTCTGCCTTCAAAGCCTTCTTAAAAGATGCCAAAGGTAACAAACCTTCCTCAATCCTCTTGATAGGCCAAAGAGGAATAGGAAAGACAGTTTTACTTAAGTACTTCTCAGGCATTGCCAGACAGAGCAAATTCTGTCCTGTCTACTTAGCTCTCGATGAATCCTCAGCCACCCCTCCTACAGTAGCAAGGAGAATCTTTGGCCGCATCAAAGCTGTTTTAGAGGACGAGGTTATTACCCTGAAAGCTAAGAGCTTTCTCAAAAGAATAGATCCTAAGCTTTCTGTTAAGCTCCAAGATATGGAATTGCAGATAGCTTCCTCCTTAAGGTCAGAAGAGATCAATGAAAATAATTTTGTTATCTCCTTGGGCAGACTCTTAAGTAACCGCCAGGTTTGTATCTTCACTGATGAGACTCAAAGTGTTCTAGGTAATGGAGTAGCTCGATTCATGGTCAACACCCTGTATTCAGAACTTCCGGAATATGCCTCAAATTGGGTCTTTGTCCTGGCCGGGATACCAGTTTTAGAAGAGAAAATACTCAAAGCCACCCCTGCCGACAGGGCATTTCAGAAGATGGGATTGTCGGGATTAAATACACATGAAGTGACGGCCATCCTTCAGAGCACAGTTAAAGGAACTAAGATCGGCTTTCAAAAAGAGGCCTGTCAGCTCATTGCTCAAGACACGCAAGGCATGCCTTATTACATCCAGTTCTTTGGAGATAAACTTTTTGACCTTATAACAACAGGCACTGTTACCAAAGATTTCTATGTCAAGAACAGGAACTCTGTTTTAAAAGAATTAGGAGAAACGGTTTTTGCTGCCCGAATTAAAGATCTAGAAAAAAGAGGTCTCTATGCTGATGTTTTGCTCCAATTTGCTTTCTTAGATAGCCAGGAAGGTGTTACTGCCAATGAGATATCAACCAAAATATCCAGCTACCCAGGCCCTTATATCAAAGAATTAGAAACAAAAGGGATGATTGTTAGAGTTGCTCGGGGTAAGTACCGCATTACTGATAAGTTATTCAAAAACTGGCTTTGTGAAAAATACAAACCAGGACAGTAACAGCATACGAACTTCGCCTTTTTAGGACATCTTAGGTGCAGAGGGTGGGTTTTATGGTTAGAACGGTTCTCGGCACAATAATTATTATCATTGTAGGCTTGCTGATACTAAGAGCTGTCATTAACAAGCATAGCTCAATTCATGAAATATTAGCTACCCTTCCCCCGGGCGCATTCGATGCCCCACCATTGACTGATAGAGACAAATTTCCAGATTTACATGCAAAAATAGATTTAGAACTCATGAATTTTTTAGAAAAGGTTGGATATCTGGAAAGGTTCTTCGAAGAAGATTTTTTAACTAGTAACAAGCCGCTGAGCAGGAAAGACGAGAGAGTCGTAACAGCAGTAACTGTGGCAAGTAATCTTAGAAGAGAATTTGATAAACAAATATTAAAAAAGGAAATTGTTAATCACACCAATAATCTAAATAATCCTGATCCTTTGCTAAGAGAAATAGCAAAATACCTACTTAATGTTACGACAATAAGACTTGAGATGTTAGAAAGAGATAGATGAGATTTTTGGATTACAGTAGAGACTAATTATGGTTTGGAAAGGTGAAAGAGCCAACTATGAGAGTTCTACCACTGCTCCCAGCAAAGACAGTAAAGCAGCAGACCAAGGTCACGAAAAACCTACTCAAAAGCTGCGGACGAGGATCATCAAAGCACTGAGCATATTTCTCGTTCTTTGGGTCATTCAGATTATACTCGTTCATTCACTAATTCTCTTTCTTGTGGATGACGGAGTTATCGAAAGAAATATGTCATTTGATGAAATCGGTCAGATTACAGGCGCACCACGCGGCCTATTTTGCCTCTACTGGGTTTTTGTCATTACTGCCATTTACTGGGTCAAGAAACGGAGAGTCCTACAGAAACGATACATCAAATTTCTCAAAACCCTCGGGGTTTTCGTGTTCGCCAATCTTCTTATTTCTCTTCCCTTCGGCTATTTCCTAATTTTCTGTTGGGTAATAGCTTCGTTGATATTAAAGGGGGAGCAGCATACAATCGCCGCCTTGAAAGCGCCCTAATTCCCCACTTTCCGAGCCATAATTCACAAGTCACTAACTTAGCGCCAATTCCTACAAGTTCTCTACATCTAACCATAAAACCTGCCCAAAACCTTCAAGAATTTGTTTTTCACGACACTCCTCTGTCCCTTCCCATTTCCAAAACAAATTCAATTTCCAAATTCATTTTTTCTTGATTTGTACTCCCTTTCCTGTTAAAATCTCCATTGAAAGAGGCCGTAGAGATAAAAGTTTAAGATCTTAAGGTCACAATTTGTGACCTTAAGCTTCCAAACTGGAAGCTCAAAGAGGAGAGGCTAATATCTTGAAGTCGCAATTTGCGACTTCCAGTGGTGACAAGATGGGGTTAGAAAAGACCAAATCCTATATCCCGGGTGCGATTAAATCATAGGCCAAAGATGGGCAAGCGGAGAAGGGCAAGAGAAATAGCTTTACAGGTCCTCTATGAGATGGAGGTCACCAGGAAGGACTCAGATGAGGCCTTAGCCGATTTTTGGGAGAGTCATCCTACGGGGGAAGAAGTTTGCTCATTTGCCACAAAACTGGTCACGGGAACGGTAGAGAATTTATCCTCCATTGATGCTCTATTAGGAAAACATGCCGATAACTGGGATCTTGATCGGATGGCGGCGGTGGATAGAAACATTCTCAGGTTCGCTACTTATGAGCTTCTCTTCTTAGATGGGATTCCTCCCAAGGTAACCATAAACGAGGCCATCGAAATTGCCAAGAAATACTCTACTCAGGACTCTGGCCGGTTCGTAAACGGCATTCTGGACGGAATAAAAGATGAAAAGCGTCCGTAACGAAAGATGGGTTGACCTGCATGTTCACACTCACTTCTCTGATGGAAGTTTCTCTCCGGATGAGGTTGTGGAGTGTGCTCTCAAGAACAATTTAGCAGCCATTGGCATCACTGACCACGATAGTGTCAGTGGCATCGAGCCAGCCATGGCCTCAGCCAGGAAGACTCAGCTAAAAATAATTCCGGGAGTAGAGCTGACGGCAGAAGCAAATAATAAAGAAGTCCACATATTGGGATACTGCATCGATTGGCAAAACAGCCAGTTTCAGAATAGATTAACGATGTTACAAGAGGTAAGGAGAGAGCGGGCTAAGAAGATGGTTGAGAAGCTGAAGGAATTGGGGGTGAATATCTCCTTTCCGGATGTGCGGAAGCTGGCTGGGGTGGGAACCATTGGCCGGCTCCATTTAGCCCAGGTTATTCTTCAGGCTGGATATGTTAATTCAGTGGAGGAAGCCTTCCGGAAGTATATTGGTGATAATGGCCCCGCTTATGTTAAGAAATATCGACTTACTCCCAGGGAGACCATAGAGATAATCGTAGAGGTAGGAGGCATTCCCGTTTTAGCCCATCCCAGTCTACTGAATAACGATGAATTGATTCCTCAGTTGGTTAAAGATGGTCTTAAGGGGATTGAAGTCTGTCATACTAATCAAAATCCAGAGACATCTTCTCATTATCAAAATTTAGCTCGAGAATATGGCCTCATCCCCACCGGTGGCTCTGACTGCCATGGTCTGGCTAAAGGTGCGGTTCTCATGGGGAAGGTCAAGGTTCCCTATGAGTGGCTGGAGAGATTGGTAAATAGGGACAGCGACTATTTTTTAAGATGACCTTCGGACCATGCGTTCGCCTTACAATTCTAATCATAAAAATGCGGTAAAATTGCGCACAATAAGCATATTCAGTCATTTACCTCCAAAAAAATAAAAGGGTCATTTCAAATCTCATGGAGCAGTCAATAGCTCCTCTTTTAATGGAAGATAGAATATGCCTACTTTCTTCAACTGACGTTTTCCAACGCCGTGAAAAACGCGTTATGTGGTGTCTATAAAATCCTTACTTTTTTTAAGCTTAGCACATTATTCAAATCGTGTCAATTATTTTTTGCAATCACCCTGGAAATGGGAAGGGACATCGTACTCCCCCCTCTGCGGGTAAAGAGATTAGCTTGTTTTGAGGTTTTGGGGTAGGGTAATTGACAAGCTCTACTGGTGGTGGTAGAATAAGGATGTTATGAAGGAAGCGACGAGTATAACCAGGAGCAGTTCTGCCCGCCCTTCCGACTTCATCCGGGATAGAGTGGCGGAAGACCTGAAGCAAAACAAGAACGAAGGCCGGGTGGTCACCCGGTTCCCACCGGAGCCGAACGGCTACCTGCATATCGGACACGCCAAGGCCATCTGCATCGATTTCGGCATCGCTGCTGACTTTGGTGGCCTTTGCAACCTGCGATTCGACGATACCAATCCCACCAGGGAAGAAGGGGAATACGTTGAAGCAATCAAGGAAGATGTGCACTGGCTGGGATGGGACTGGGGCGATCGTCTCTATTATGCGTCGGACTACTTCGAGCAGTTCTATGAATACGCTGTGCAGTTGATCAAAAACGGAAGAGCGTATGTCTGCGATCTGAGTGCAGACCAGGTGAGAGAGTACCGGGGCACGTTGACAGAGCCTGGCAAGGACAGTCCCTACCGCGGCCGCTCGGTTGAAGAGAACTTAGATCTCTTCAAGGGCATGCGGGCCGGCGAGTTTGAGGACGGTTCCCGCGCGCTCCGGGCAAAGGTTAGCATGGCATCCCCAAACTTGAACATGCGTGATCCGGTCATGTACCGCATTCTCCATGCAACCCATCACCGCACGGGGGACAAGTGGTATATCTACCCGACCTACGATTGGGCTCACGGCCTGGAAGATTCTATCGAGGGGATCACCCATTCGCTATGTGACCTGGAATTTGAAAACCACCGCCCGCTGTATGACTGGTTTCTTGACCAACTGGGTGTCCATCATCCTCAGCAGATCGAGTTCGCCCGTCTCAATCTTACCTACACACTGCTGAGCAAAAGGAAGCTTCGGAAATTAGTAGAAGGCGGACATGTTAGCGGATGGGACGATCCACGGATGCCCACCATATCAGGTTTGCGCAGACGTGGCTACACCCCGGAGGCAATCCGGAACTTTTGCCAGCGCATCGGAGTTGCCAAAATGAACAGCGTCGTGGATATGGCCCTGCTCGAGCACATCATCCGCGAAGATTTGAACAAGACAGCCCCGCGTGTCATGGCTGTGCTGCGTCCGCTTCGGGTGGTCATAGACAACTATCAGGATGACAAAGTGGAAGAGCTGGATGCCGAGAATAACCCTGAGGATTCCAGTATGGGCTCACGAAAAATTCCTTTTTCACGTGTGCTCTGCATTGAGCGGGATGATTTCCGTGAAGAGCCGCCAAAAAAATTCTTCCGTTTAGCACCCGGCCGCGAGGTTAGATTAAAACACGCCTATTATATTAAATGTGTGCGGGTAGTGAAGGACGAACAAACCGGCGAGGTAACGGAACTGCACTGCACCTATGACCCCCAGACACGAGGCGGTTGGTCTTCAGACGGACGCCGGGTCAGGGGGACACTGCACTGGGTTTCAAGTGCCCACGCCATCAACGCTGAAGTGCGGCTCTATGATTATCTTTTCACAAAGCCAAGCCCGGAGGATGAAGAGGAGATCTCTGATTTTAAAGCAAATTTGAATCCAAACTCCTTAGAGAAACTGACTTCATGCCGGGTGGAACCAAGTCTCCGAGATGCAGCACCCGGAAGCCGATACCAGTTTTTAAGACACGGTTATTTCTGCCTTGACACCGATTCAACCGCCGAAGCGATGGTATTCAACCGAACGGTATCCTTGCGTGATACCTGGGCCAAAATCGAGAAGGCGCAAAACAAAGGATGCTATGGCAGAGAAAATCAGGGTTAGATTTGCGCCCAGTCCGACTGGGTTTTTACATATTGGTGGGGTCAGGACAGCTCTCTTCAACTGGCTCTTTGCCCGTCACCACGGCGGGCAGTTTATCCTGCGCATCGAGGATACAGATGAATCCCGTTCCACCAAGATAGCGGCAGACAATATTCTGAAGAACCTCCGATGGCTCGGGCTTGACTGGGATGAGGGTCCGGAGAAAGGAGGCCGGTTCGGGCCCTATTTTCAAATGAACCGGTTGGATACCTACCGTGGCTACGCTGATAAGCTCGTGCAGGAAGATAAGGCCTATTTCTGCTATTGCTCCCCAGATGAGTTAGCAGAAAGACGCAAAGAAGCTTTAAAGAAAGAGGCGCAGGTTGGTTACGATGGCAGATGCCGGGAGCTTTCTTCCCACCAGAAAGAGAATTTAGAGCGTTCGGGAAGAGAGAAAGTAATGCGCCTTAAGACCCCTGGGGAAGGAGCCACGCGGGTTAATGACCTGATTAGAGGGGAAGTAGAATTTGAGAATGCCCTTTTAGATGATTTCGTCATTATGAAATCTAGCAGAACTCCCACCTTCAATTTTGCCAATGTGGTTGATGACCACCTTATGGAGATCAGCCATGTCATTAGAGGGGATGAACACCTTTCCAATACTCCTCGCCAGATTCTCCTTTATGAGGCTCTCGGCTTTTCGCTCCCTTCCTTTGGCCATCTGTCCATGATTTTGGGAACGGATAGAAGCAAACTCAGTAAAAGGGATGGAGCCATTTCCTTGGGCTGGTATCGTGAGGAAGGATATCTGCCCCAGGCTTTAGTCAACTATCTTGCCCTCTTGGGATGGGCTACCTCTGACAGTCAAGAACTTTTCTCCTCAGTGGATGAGATAATCAGTAAGTTTTCCCTGAAGGGGATTAGCAAAACAGCGGCTATCTTCGACCTGAAGAAACTGGACTGGATGAATGGAGAGTATATAAAGGGGCTTCAACCTGATGAAATCACTAAACTGGCAAGGCCCTATCTGGAGAAAGCTAATCTCCTTCGAGGTGATGAGGATGAGGAGTGGCTGAAGAAAATACTTGTGTTAGAGCAGGGTCGTATCAGGACAGTATCTCAAATCGTAGAATATGGTGATTTCTTCTTCCTTCCTGAAATTAAGTACGATGAGAAAGCAGTAAAGGTTCTCCAGAAAGAAGGCGCCTCAGCGCTTCTCCAGATTTATCGAGACAGACTCAAAGATTTGGAGCCCTTTACCGTAGAAAGAGCAGAAGAGGTGGCTAGGAGGATAATTGCTGAAGAGAAGATAAAGGGAGGTGACCTCATCCATCCCACCCGGGCGGCTCTCACGGGACGAACGGTTGGACCGGGGCTATTTGAGCTAATGGCTCTTTTAGGAAAAGAAAAGACCTTGAAGCGGTTGGATAAAGCAATAAAGCGGAAAGGTTAATTGGGGACTTCCCATAACAATAAAGTGACCAAGCCAAAACTAAAAAAGGGTCTTGTTCAAGTTTATACTGGCAGTGGTAAGGGGAAGACGACGGCTGCCTTTGGCCTGGCTATGAGGGCCAGGGGGCAAGGCTTGAGGGTTTCCATTATCCAGTTCCTTAAAGGTGGGCCGAGCGGGGAGATAAAGGAGGTTGGTAAACTTGGAATCGAGCTTATCAGATTCCCCGGTCCCTTCTGCCCCGGTTGCCGCCTGAGCCGGGAAGAGAAGTCAAGATTGAGAAGGAGGCTCCAGAGGGCTTTCACCAGGGCAAAAGAGATAGTAATGGGTGGCCGGTACGACCTGGTAGTCTTAGACGAGTTGAACTTCGTCCTCTCTGAGGGACTGTTAAGGACTCAGGATGTCCTGGACTTGCTGAGAGAGAAACCGGCCCATGTGGAGGTCATACTCACAGGACGCTATGCTCCTAAGAGCATCGTCCGGAGGGCCGATCTGGTCACTGAGATGGTTGAAGTAAAACATCCATTCCAACAAGGCGTAAAGGCGAGAAAAGGAATAGAATATTAGGAGGAAGCTTCCTTTATCCTCTCCACTTCTCATACAATCGAGCCAGTTCCTCTATGTCCCTTACTTCCCGACAGGGTGGCAGAGAGTTAAGAAATGTCCTCCCATAACCTCGTGTCCTCACCCGGGGGTCCAGAATGGCTACTATTCCCAGGTCACGGCGATGGCGAATCAGTCTTCCGAATCCCTGCTTGAACATGATGATGGCTTGAGGAACCTGGTAACCCATAAATGGGTCCTTTCCCTCAGAAGCTAAATACTCTAATCGGGCTTCCACCAGGGGATTGTCAGGAACGGCAAAGGGGAGCTTGGAAATGACCACGCATTCTAAAGCCCTTCCCGGGACATCGATTCCCTGCCAGAAGGTGTTCGTTGCCAAGAGAACGGCCTTTTCTTCTTTCTTGAAATTCTCTAAGAGCCGCCAGCGAGGTAGGTCTCCCTGCCTGAGTAATTTTACCTCATTGAGACTGCCTTGTAGTCCGGCATAAACTTTATTTAGCATCTGGTAACTGGTGAAGAGTACAAATGCTCGCCCCGACGTAATCTTCACTATTCCTCTGATGCGAGCGATGACCTCTTCCTGGTAGGCTTCTAATTCATAAGATGGGTCAGGAAGGTCATCCGAGATATAGAGAAGAACCTGATTTTTATAGTCAAAAGGGGAATCTAAGAGAAGTTCCTCTGCCTCCTCCAAACCCAATCTCTCTTCAATAAAGTGGAAGGATTTGTTAACGGATAGGGTAGCTGAGGTGAGAACGGCGGGCCTGGTAATGTCAAAAACATATTCCTTGAGAAGGGCAGCTACATTTAGGGGGGAGCCATAAAGGGCGGTGCGGATATATCTTCTCTTTGGTATTATCTCCAGCCAATAGACATAATCAGTGAGTTTCTGCTCGATGATATTTTTTAAGCCACGCCCGAAATCTCGACAGCGCCGGGCATATCCCTTTATCTCCTGCCTCTCTTCCTCGTCCTTGACCTCATCAAGAAGCTCGCCGAGCGACCTGCTTAAGGTAGAGAGGGGACCAGAGAGAAGATTATCTAATAGACTTGCTTTTCTCATCCTTCTGTTCATGGCGTCATAGCCAAACCTCTCCAATATATTAGCGAAGAAGATACTATTTGCCCTTCCGGCTTCATCTACCTTCTCAATTAAGTCTTTTCTGCTCTTATTTCCCAGTTCTCCCAGGCGACCGATGAGCCCTTTCTCCGTCTGAGGATTATAGATAGTATCTAATAAGAACTTAACCTGGGTGTTGGATATCTGAAGACCTAAGTAGCTGGCTGCTACCTCCTCTAAATTGTGTGCCTCGTCGAAGACAACTGCTTGATAATCAGGGAGAACTTTCCCGCCCGAAGCTAAATTAGCAAAGAAGAGGTGATGGTTGGCCACTAAGATGTGAGCTCTGGCCTGAGCAGCCCGAGCCTTAGCATAGTAGCAACCATCTCGAAAGGTGCATCTGCGGCCCAGGCAGAGATCCGTTTCCCGGCAAACGAGTGACCAGACCCGCTCAGAGGGCTCAAAACTAAGTTCTAAACGAAGTCCTGTCTCCGTCTCCTCTTTCCAGTGGCTGATCTCCTCAAGCTCGCTTGCTTCCTCTCCGATCTGGAGAAGACCATGCTGCCAGACCTGATTGAGCCGACGCAGACAAAGGTAATTCTCCCCGCCCACGCAGAGGGCGAAATTAAAATCAATCTTTAGTGTCTCCTTCAGAAAGGGAATATCCTTCTTAACCAACTGTTCCTGTAAAGCCTTGGTATAAGTGGAGACTACTGCCTTCCTGTCCTCTTCCACCGTCCAGTAAATAAATGGAACTAAATAGGCCAGGCTCTTACCCACCCCGGTGCCAGCCTCAACGATGAGATGCCTCTCCTTTGAAATAGCTTCTTCAACTGCCTTGGCCATCTCCACCTGCTGAGTCCGAAGTTCATAATTGGGCAGACTCTTACCGATAACCCCATCCGCCTCAAAAATCTCATCTATCCTCTTCATTTTGCACTTCATGATATCCCTTACTTGCTCCAGCAGATTTTTTTCCACTTGACATTACCTCTTATATAAAGTATGATTTTAAACACGGAAGAATTATACCAGACAGCATTAATTTTTGCAAGAAAATGCTGTAAATTATGGGATTGGTTTGCAAAAACGCAATCTAATCAATTGTTAGGTCAATGAAGCAATGAAAGAAACGGAGGGCATTCAATGAGTGGGCCTGTCAAAGTCTACGCTGCCATTCACGATGGCGAGACCAAAATACAGATTCCTGTCTTCGATGTCCAGGGACGCTGCTACAGCGCAGTCATGGTCCCTCTTGCTCGCAGTGAAGAACGGCTCATGAGCCATTTCCAGAAATACAAGATTCGTCATGAACTCGGGGAAACGATCGAACTTGCCGTTGCAGAATGCGAGAAGTGGATAAAGGAGAACCTATGGGAAGATGTGGATGTGTTGGAGGACCGTGAACCTTAGATTGCAAGCTCCAACAACTACAGCGACGTGGGTAAGGCAGGCGGCGATTCGCTCACGCCCGTGATGCCAAGCGTTGGGTGGTAGGTTATGTCCAAAGATATAAATAGTGAATTTGATGAATTGACCGGGGGAAGTAAGTTAAGCAGGGTTCTGTTTGTCATATCGATGATCTTTCTTGTTCTTTCAGGTATTACTTTGTTTTCGAAGATCCAGACTATCGACCCTGTATCGGGAGCTACCTTAACTTCTGAAACTCCTTGGAAGATAGCGGGCATATTCTTGTTCATGAGTATCTCAACCGGTTATATATCATATCGCCTTGCTGGTGGAAGGGAAAATCCTGCTATATATAAAGGCAAAAATCAACGAGAGCTGTTTAATATCATGGGTCCTCAAAAAATACCGAGTTATCTTTTTTGGGCAATTCTCCTTACCTTTTGGTGTATACCTTTCGGGATAGTTGCGATCGTCTACGCCTGTCAGGTTAGAGCATACACACAGCATGGAGACTTTTCAAGAGCTTTTGATGCTTCAAGGAAGGCAAAAAAATGGTGTTGGGTTTCGTTCTTAGTTGGGCTGGCAATGGCTTTATTGATATTGCTCCAAACGTAACCTCGCGACGTAAGAGGCCTATGCCTGTGGGGCATTAGCATTGAATCTTGTTATGATGAGAATAAAGGAGACCCAACACTGCACCCGACCAAAAAGCTGGCGCTTTTTGCCGGGTGAGTTCTATCATTCGATCAAACAGATTTTACATCATCAAGGTATTCTGGTATAATATGCTATGAGTCCTACAGTGTTTAGGTATAAAGGTTATAGGTTTTTCTTCTTCTCAAGAGAAGAAGCCCGGATTCATATTCACGTATATTGTGGTGATGGCGAGGCCAAGTTCTGGATTTCGCCGGAAGTATCGCTGGCCAAGAACTCAGGTCTCTCTGGCACCCAGATTACGGAACTGAAAAAGGTTGTGGAGGAACACAAGGATGAAATCACAGACGCTTGGCAAAAGCACTTCCAAGGTTGAAGTCCTGAACATTGATGTTCACGGATTATGGTTGTTTGCTAAAGGTAAGGAATACTTTCTTGCCTACGGCGACTTCCCATGGTTCAAGGATGCAAGGGTTTCGGATATCCTTAATGTGGAGCTACACCACGAATTTCACTTGCATTGGCCCTCACTGGACATTGACCTGGACCTCAATTCTCTAGAAGACTTGAGCGAGACACCCCTTGTATACAACTAGATCGAAAAAGCTGCGCTTTTTACTGGCGGGTTATCCTTGACGTATGGTTTAACACAAAATCGAAAGGAGGATCCACATGTTTTGTTTTCAATGTCAGGAAACAGCCAGGAACACCGGCTGTACCGTCAAGGGCGTATGTGGCAAGCCAGAGGAAACCGCCAACCTTCAAGACCTGTTGATCTTCGTACTCAGAGGGATTTCGGTCTGCGGTGAAAAGCTCAAGGAACTGGGCACCGCGGACCGCAGCAACGACGAATTTATCGCCCGGGGGCTGTTCGCCACCATCACCAATGCCAACTGGGACGACACGCGCTTCACGGCGATGATCCTGGAAGGCCTCA
>JAUWHM010000078.1 GCA_030605915.1 Nitrospirota bacterium
ACTTGTTAATTTTGGAGAAAACATTGATTCTAATTTATCTCCACCCCCATATTTTGAAAAGTATTTAATACCTTATTATAAAAAACGAGTTAAACAATTTCATGATGCTAAAAGAAGTTTTATAGATTTCTGGAATGGAAATTCGCTGACAGATTTACAAAGTCACTCATTAAGAGAAGATAGTTTCATTTTTAATAAAAAGGATAAGGAGTTATTTGCTAAAAAAAGAATGGAGGAATTTCAGGCTAAAAGGATAATGGTGATAGGGCACAATAGCGATGACTTGGGAATGATAGCCGTGGCGAAAGAACATGACGGAATCACTGTAGGATTCAGACCCACAAGAAAAGTAAGGGAGCTGTGTGATATTGTTATTACCGGGAAGGATTGGACGGGGCTAAAACAAATTATCCAGCCTTTTTAATTAGAAGGATTAATTCCTGCCTGTTCCTGCCTGTTTATTTGCTTGACCTCTCAATCCCTTGATTGCTATAATGAAACCGATACGAGGGAGGAAGCGCTTATCCCATGAAGGTAAATGAATTGACCGGGCACGAGGTCCATGATTTATTAGCGAAAAAAGAGATTAGGGCCATTGAGGTTACGGAAGCTGTCCTCGGACGAATAGATGGGGTGGAGGAGAAGATTAACGCCTATGTGACCGTGAGGAGGGAAGAGGCTTTGAGAGAGGCTGAGGAGATAGATAGCAAGATTCAGCAGGGTGAAATGAGCTCTCCCATGATGGGTATTCCCATAGCCATTAAGGACAATATCTGCACCAGGGGAGTAAAGACTACCTGCTCTTCCAAGATACTTTATAATTTCCAGCCTCCCTATGATGCTACCGTGGTGGCTAAGCTGAGGAAAGTGGGAGCTATCCTCATTGGCAAGACGAATATGGATGAGTTTGCCATGGGCTCCTCAACAGAAAACTCTGCTTTTGGGACTACTCATAATCCCTGGAATCTAAGTGCTGTCCCGGGTGGCTCTAGTGGAGGTTCGGCCGCGGCAGTAGCCGCCGGGGAGACAATTCTTGCCCTTGGCTCTGATACCGGAGGCTCCATCCGTCAACCAGCAGGATTCTGTGGAGTTGTGGGAATGAAACCAACCTATGGTCTGGTCTCTCGATATGGCCTGGTTGCCTTTGCCTCTTCGCTGGACCAGATTGGACCGATTACCAGAGATGTTAGGGATACGGCGATTTTGATGAATCTCATTTGTGGTCATGACCCGAAGGATAGCACCTCTTTGAATGTCCCAGTTCCTGATTATACCCAGGCTTTAGTCAATGATATTAAAGGGATGAAGATAGGTATTCCCAAGGAGTATTTTGGAGAGGGAATTGACCTTGAGGTCAGAAGGACAATAGAGAAAGCGATAGAGGTCTTAAAACAGTTAGGAGCCAATATAAAGGAGACCTCTTTGCCTTATACTGAGTATGTAGTAGCCATCTATTATTTAATTGCTACCGCTGAGGCCAGCTCTAACTTAGCTCGCTACGATGGGGTACAGTATGGATATAGAACGCAAGGCACAAATGGCAAAAGGCAAAGCGCCATGGTGAAGATGTATGAGGATTCCAGGGAGGAATGTTTTGGAGATGAGGTGAAACGACGGATTATGCTTGGCACCTATGGTCTCAGCGCTGGTTATTACGATGCCTATTATCTTAAAGCTCAAAAGGTGAGAACGCTTATATGTGATGATTTTGCTCAAGCATTTAAAGATTTCCACTGTCTCCTTACCCCCACTTCTCCTACTCCGGCCTTCCGAATTGGAGAGAAGATAGATGACCCTCTGAAAATGTATCTATCCGACATCTTCACCATCTCGGCCAACTTAGCCGGACTGCCGGCTATATCCATCCCCTGTGGATTTACTAAGGAGGGTCTCCCCGTTGGGATGCAGCTCATGGCCAAGCCCTTAGACGAAGAGATGCTTCTCATGGTTGCCTATACCTTTGAACAGAATACAGATCATCATTTAAAGAAACCAGCGCTGATGTAGATAGGGTAGGGGTAAATGTCGCCCCTATAGATGCTTAAAAAGGGGAATTCCCTTGAATTATCAACCCGTGGTTGGACTGGAAGTTCATGCTGAGCTCTCTACTGGCTCAAAGGTCTTTTGTGGATGTAGCACTCGCTTCGGAGAAGAGCCAAATTCTCAAACCTGTCCAGTCTGTCTGGGCCTTCCCGGCGTGCTTCCTGTCCTGAATAGGAAAGTAGTTGAATATGCTATAAGAGCGGCTTTAGCCATAAACTGTGAGATCTCCCGGCACAGCCGCTTCGACCGAAAGAACTACTACTATCCTGACCTTCCCAAGAACTATCAGATTTCCCAGAACTATCTTCCCTTTGGCTCTAATGGTCACCTAAATATCTTTATTAAAGGAGAGATAAAACGAATT
>JAUWHM010000073.1 GCA_030605915.1 Nitrospirota bacterium
GACCCAGGCAGGATAACGAAGTGCTGTATCTTTATCCTTTTCACAGTTCTGGATTCTCGCTGACACTTCGGTCTCTCTGTCCCTCCGGATGCCGGGGAGCACAAGAATTGCCCCAACAATCATGAAACTGGTTAAGAGAAAAAGTGAGCTGCCAAAGTAAAGTGGTAGCTCCGCAGCTCTTTCACTCAACCATCCTGCCAGCAAAGGGCTGATGATTAATCCCGCGCTCCAGGAAAAGCTATATTTAGAGATTGCCTTGCCCAGCTCAGCCCCCTCAATCTTTTGTGAGAGCCAGGCCATTAGAAGCGGCCAGAAAAGCGAAGTTGAAAGACCGAAGAAGCTATACAATACATAGATCCAGACGATTGAGTTAACAAAATGTATTGTCAGAGAAAAAACACACATACAAAACGTGGCTATTATCATCGTGTAGCGAGGTAAGATGTGGTCAAAAAGCGGCCGCAGAAATATGCAACCTGAAATATAACAAAGTGATGAAAGGGCAGCCAGCAATCCAATTTGGCTGGCAGATGCATTAAAAATATCTTGCATGTAAAAAACTATTCCGAGAGCTATCAATCCCGATCCAACAGCCGCCAGAAATGCTGATGGGAAAATCACCGCTGTTTTACCGATACCGGTGTAAAATGACCTTATCAGCTGGCGTTGTTGACTGATATATCGCAGTTTCATAAGGAGATAATTCTCATTATATTCAGAAATCCGATTTGGGAGGTTTTGAGAAATTTCTTCACCTTTGTTAAAATCTCTTTCTCATCCTCATCCTCATTTACCTTTATCCAGTGGATACGTTTATCTTTCTGAAACCAGGTTAGCTGCCGTTTGGCATATCTGCGAGTATTACGTTTAAGTAGTCTCTCTGCCTCTTCCAAATCATAGTTCCCTTTGAGATAGCCACAGACTTCCTTATATCCTAATCCCTGCATGGAAATTAGATTTTCATCATATCCTCGTTTTAGTAGACTCTTCACTTCCTCTACTAAACCGTGAGAAAACATTATTTCCACTCTCTGGTCAATTCTTCGGTATAGGTCTTTTCGGTCCCTGTTTAGTCCAATCATCACTAAGCGGTCGCCTGAGGCAACCCTACAACTCTCCGCCGTAGGTGAACTAAATTGTCGATTGGCCCTCTGCTCAGATTGAAGGGATGAAATGCATCTTCCCGTCTCCTCATAAACTTCTAAGGCCCGGATTATCCTGACCAGGTCATGGGGATGAATCTTAGAGGCGGCCTGGGAGTCAACTTTCTTCAGTTTCTGGTGAAGCGAAGCCGTGCCAAACGCTTCTGCTTCTTTCTTCAATCTTTCTCGCCTCTCAGCACTTGCCTTCGGGCCAGAGAAGAGTCCGTCAACTACTGCTTTGAGGTAGAGCCCGGAACCACCTACCAGTAGAGCAGTCCTTCCCTTCTTCTGAACTTGAGCAATTGCCTTCTTCGCTTCCTCTCCAAAGCGCCCGGCACTGAACCGGGCATCGGGTTCGATGAGGTCGATGAGATGATGAGGAACTTTACTTCTCTCTTCCCTGGCTGGCTTAGCGGTTCCGATGTCCATATATTTATAGATTTTTCTGGAATCAACCGAGATGATCTCCGCCCCTATCTCCTGAGCTAAGGTTAAGGCAAGGCGGCTTTTCCCCACGGCGGTCGGTCCACAGATGACGATGAGAGGTGGTTTCATGACCTCCTGAATTTCTTTTCTAACTCCTTCAGGGTAAGTTTGATCATGGTTGGTCGTCCATGAGGACAGGTGTAGGGACGGCTTGTCTCAGAGAGCTCCCTGAGAAGGCGGGTCATCTCCTCGGGCTCCAATTTATCCCCGGCCTTAATGGCTCCTTGACAGGCCATGATGGTAATCAGCTTTTCCTTTTTCTCTATGTCCTCCATCTTCTTTCCAGTTCCAAGGTCATCAATGATATTAAGGAGGAGTTGCCTGGGATCGCCTCTATCCAGCAATGAGGGCAGAGCTCTGAGAAGGAAGCTCTGCCTTCCGAATTCTTCAATTTGGAAGCCGAGCTGAGTAAGAGCAGTTAGGTTCTGGCTGAGGGTAGCTGTCTCCCCGGGAGGCAACTGTAAACTTATAGGGAAGAGGAGAGACTGGGATTGGACCTTGGACTGGGCCAGGTCCTCCCTCAACCGTTCATAGAGAATGCGCTCGTGGGCCGCATGCTGGTCGAAGATTATTAATTCTCCCTCTTCCTGACTGATGATGTAAGTGTTGTGGAACTGCGTCAGAGGAGTGGGGAAAGGAAGTTGTGGCTTAGCAGGTGTAACCTGGCTGAGTGCCGACTTGTCAAATAGCTGGGAAGGTTTTTCTTCTTTAGTGAGATACTTGCTGACTGGTTCTTTTATCCTCACTTCTGTGCTTTCTGCCTTAATCTCTGGTATCAAGCTCGCCTTACCCAGAGCTGACTTCACTGCCTGAGCTACCAGGTCATGGAGCTTTCCCTCCTCCCGAAACTTCACTTCTCGCTTAGTAGGATGGACATTAATATCCACTGAAGAAGGGGAAATGTCGATGAGAAGGAAGGCTACCGGAAACCTGCCAGTAGGCAGGAGCGTCCGATACCCTTCAGAAAGAGCATGGCTTATTAGTCTACTCCTGACAGGACGATGGTTTACATAGAAGAGTTGCTGAGCGGGGCGGGAACGACTCTGAGTGGGCTTGGTTAAGAATCCTTTCAACTGAAGGAGATGGCTTTCAAAGTTAAGGGGAATGAGGTCTTCTGCTATCTCCTCCCCATAGAGAATAGCTATCCTTTCCCTGAGGCTCTTTTTAGCGGGAAGGGTCCAGACTTCCTGGCTGTTGTGGATCAGTTGAAAGACGGTATCTGTCTGAATGAGAGCCAGTCGGACTACCAGTTCAGATATGTGACTCATCTCAGTGGTCACCGTCTTGAGGAACTTCCGTCGGGCGGGAATATTGAAGAAGAGATTCTGGGCGGTGACGATGGTCCCGGTCGGGCAGCCCGCTTCTCGGACCTCCTTTATTTTGCCCCCTTCCACCCGGACTCGGGTCCCCGCTGACTGATCCGGAGTGCAAGTGAGCAGCTCCAGTTGAGAAACGGCGGCTATGCTGGGAAGGGCTTCACCCCGGAAACCAAAACTGCAGATGGTCTCCAAATCTCCCAATTTAGCGATTTTACTGGTGGAATACCTTTTTAGGGCTAAAGCAGCATCTTCTCTGTTCATGCCGCAGCCATCGTCAATCACGCGAATAAGTTCTCTCCCTCCTCCTTTTACTTCAACCCTGATTCGATGGCTGTTAGCATCAAGGGAGTTCTCTACCAGCTCCTTTACCACTGAGGCCGGTCGTTCTATTACTTCGCCAGCGGCAATCTTACTGGCCACTTCTTCAGGCAGGATGCGAATCTTCCTGGCCATTTTCCCCTACTCCTGAGGTATAATAAGAACCTGCCCTAACTTAAGGGAATCGGGACCTTCTAAGATATCCTTATTTGCCTCATATATCCGCTTCCACTTATAGGGGTCACCGTAGATGTGCGGATAGCCAGCAATCTTCCACAAGGTCTCTCCTTTGACCACCGTATGGGTGGTTACTAACTCTTGCTCCTCCTCCAGGACTGCAACAGACTTTGCCTCGGGCCTTCTTTGAATCTGGAAGCTACAGCCAGTTAGAAGAAGCATCCCTCCCAAGATGATAATCATTCCTACTTTCACAGAGCTCACCTCCCTTCAAGAAATTTTGTTAAAGTAAATTATGAAGCTTCTTGACATAACTTTATATATTGCTTCGCCTTATGAACTACATCAATGGTATTTCTAAAGTCTTTGACAATCTTTCCAAAGGCTGCTTCTGCTCGCTCATACTTCTCAGCATAGTACAATCGGACGGCCCGGTCAAACTGAGCTATGGCCTCAGGTCTGTGGTTGTCTCCCCTTCCTTCTTCCCGCAGCCGCTGACGCCTCTCACTGAGTATTTCTTCTATCTTTCTCTTCCTCTCTTCTCCAGGGATGATGGTAGACTTTCTTCTCCGGCTAAGGCTCATTCTGCGCAGCTTGCTTTCCACTGACTTAACAGTTGTTTTAAATTTCTTAGCCAGTTCAATATTTCCCATCTTCTCAAAATGATTCCTCAGGTATATCTCTTCTCTCTTGGTCCACTTCTTGGTCAGGGCAGGTAGAACTTTCTTCTTCGTCTTAGAGGAATATTTCCTCAAGGCTTTTTTTCTCTCTTTCGTTCGCCGTTTCGCCATTGGTCTCTAACCTCCTTGAACACGAATTTCCTTATTTAACCACAGATTAATACAGATAACTACTAAAAATTATATTGTTCTTTAATCTTTGTCATCTGTGGTTTTATAATTTGCTTCACTTTCCTCCCTTAACATGTTAGGTGGAGAGCGGCAATAACCTTATTGGATTGGGAAAATTCGTTATAGAGCTGGCAGGCCTGCCCTGTCTC
>JAUWHM010000129.1 GCA_030605915.1 Nitrospirota bacterium
ATGGGCAAAGGGGAAGGAAGTTGCCGGAGCAATTACCCTTGTCTACGACCACCATAGAAGAGATCTTGTAAACAAGCTGACCGATATTCAACATAATTTTCACGACCTCATCGTCTCCAGCCAACATATTCATTTAGACGAGAGCAATTGTTTAGAGATAATTGCCGTGAAAGGTAGCCCTAAGAAGATCGAACAACTTGCTCACAAGATGAGGTCCACAAAAGGGGTGAAACATGGCTCTCTCACTCCAGCGACCACCGGGAAGGGACTTGTATGAATGGTATTTTTTTGGGTTTTATGTAACACGAATATTCAGAAGGTACTACAAACCTCATTTGGGAGATAAAACATGCATGAATTTGGAATTGCCAGGACTATCTTAGACAGTGTTCTTAAGAAAGCTGAAGGACACGGAGCAAAAAAGATTAGCCGGGTTGCTTTAAAGGTCGGGCAACTAAAAATGGTTACTCCTTCCTCTCTCCAGAATGCCTTTGATTTGGTTTCATCCGGAACAGCGGCTGAAGGAGCAAAATTAGAGGTGGAGGAGGTAGCTGGAGACGAATTGTCTGTCCAGAGCATTGAAGTAGATACAGAATGAGAATACTAATTACAGGTGGAGCGGGTTTCATCGGTGCCAGTTTAGCGTTGGAAATTGAGAAGAGATTCCCATCGTGGCAGGTAACTGTCCTTGATGGTCTTTCGTCAGGTCATATTAGAAATATAGGAGGGTTTAAGGGAGAATTGATTGAAGGAAGGGTGGAAGATGAAGAACTCATCAATAGTTTGAATGGGAAAAATTTTGATTTCATACATCACCAGGCAGCAATTACCGATACCACAATAGATGATGAAGAAAGGATGATGAGGGTAAATATAGATGGTTTCAAGAATATTCTAAATCTGGCAAAGAGGCAAAACTCAAAAGTTATCTATGCATCATCAGCCGGAGTTTACGGCAATGGACTCATGCCGATGAAAGAATCTCAAAGACTGGTTCCTTTGAATGCTTATGCCTTATCCAAGGTCCGAGCAGATGAGCTGGCTCTTACCTTCGCTAAAGAGAACAAAGATATGAAAATAATAGGGCTTCGCTATTTCAATGTCTATGGACCAGGAGAGGAGCATAAGGGAAAATCAGCCAGTATGATATGGCAACTGGCCGTGCAGATGAAGAAAGGCAGAAATCCGAGAATTTTTAAGTATGGGGAACAGGAAAGAGACTTTGTCTATGTGAAGGATGTAATAGAAGCTAACATTATGGCGATGGAGGCTAAGGAGAACTGCATAGTAAATATTGGCACTGGTCAGATGACGAATTTTAACGGGATTATAGAAATCTTAAACGAAGTCTTGGGCACGCATTTAAAGCCGGAATACTTTGATAACCCTTATGATTTCTATCAAAATCAGACCCAGGCAGATACTGCTTTAGCTGTTCATCTTTTGGGATTCAAGGCAAAGTTTAGCATTGAAGAGGGAATAAGGGACTATTTTTTCGTCTAAGGGTAACACGAATGTTGAGAAGATATTACTATCTCAGAGATTAATTTCTTTATCAATCCGGGCCGGAAGGGAGGTGGATTTTGCCTGCCTGCGTCTGAGGCAGACAGGGGCAGGCAAGTCAGTCCGCTGAGAAATTTTCTTGCGAGCAGGAAGGTCAAGGCAAGGTAGCAGGGATAAAATGGCGAAAGGCAGCCCCACCATTAGGAGGAGGAAGCTGCCCTCCGCTGGTACTCAGTAAACCGGAGTCCACCGAGTCCACCCCAAGTATAGCATAAGCTGGACTCGGTGGCAAGAAGAAAGGGAGAAGAAAATGAGGTTGTTTGGGGTTAGATTGGCCATCGGGTTAGGGATTGGAGCCTTTGCCTTAGCTGGAGTTACTTTAGCTGAGGAGGCAGAGGAGGAAGTTAAAGCCTTTGACTTAGGTCAGGTGGTGGTGACAGCCACCAAAACGGAAAAAAGGGTTGAAGATGCTCCTGGCAGTGTCACAGTTATCTCCAGGGAGGAGATTGAGCGGCGTAACATCAAGACAATGGATGAGGCCCTTTCAGAGCTCAAAGGTATTTTTGTAAAAAGGGGTAAGGGATTGATGGATGCCACAACCTCTGTGAGAATGAGGGGCTTTAGCGGCGACGAATACACCCTGATTCTTTTGGACGGTCAGCCTCTAAATGACGGCTATACTGGTGGATTGGAATGGGGAATGATGCCGGTAGATAATATCGAACGGATAGAGGTCATCCGAGGTGCGTCGTCGGCCCTTTACGGCGGTAATGCCATGGGCGGAGTGATTAATATCATTACCAAAACCCCTGAAAAACTGGAGGTTAGCGCTACAGGGGGAGATGGCACCCATAACACCCAGCGCTACCGTTTCAGTGTTGGTAATCGCTTTGCCGATAAGCTGAGTCTGCGTATTGGTTACGAAGAAGAATCAACGGACGGATATGTGACCAAGCCTGTGCTGTGCACGATCGCGACAGGGGCAGGAACGGAAGCTGGGGGCTATGCAATGGATGACGAATATGGAGACCCAAAAAAGTGGGTGGTAGGTGATATGGGGAAAAACAGTGCTGAAAAGAGCAGTTTCGATGCTAAGGCAACGTTTGATTTCTCTGATACCGGCCGCCTCTCCTTTACAACCGTATCAGGACAACACGAGTATGACTATGACCCCCCTAATACATATATGGGAACCTTCACAGGGTCTGCCATTGTTGGAACAAATAAGAAAGCAAGCTTTAAGCCAAATAATTTCATAAGCTACACAGGTATTGGAAAGAACGAAACCGATATGTACGGCCTTTCTTTCAAAGAACTCTTTGGGCCTGTGCAGCTTAATGCACAAATAGGAACGGTAAGAACAGATGACCGCTATACACTTGAGACAGGCGGTTCAACAAAAACCTACTATGATTCCCCGGGTAGCCTCAAGACAACCGAGACCGAAACCTGGTTTTCGGAGGCTCGTACAGATGTGCCTATAGGAGAGGCTCATCTCCTGACTTTAGGCGTTTCTTATAGAACAGATAGATCAGACACTGATGATTATGATGTACCCTACTATCGAAGTTATGCCGGTCAGAGTGACAGCACCTTTTATGCAGGTGGCAAGAGTAGGACTTGGGCCGTATTTGTTCAGGATGAATGGAGTATTGCGGAAAGCCTCAGGCTCTATCTTGGCAGCCGTTATGACGCGTGGAAGGTTTACGATGGGGCTTCCGGGGTTCCTGGTTCTGAAACCAAATATGATAGTAATACGGATTCTGAGTTCAGTCCTAAGGCAGGCTTGGTCTGGAAGGCGCTACCCGATACCACCTTGAGAGGTTCTGTCGGTCATGCTTTTCGTCCTCCCAATCTATATGAGCTTTATAGAACCTGGACATCTTGGGGATGGGAGTACAGAAGCAATCCGGACTTGGAGCCCGAAACGGTCTGGAGCTACGAAGCGGGTGTGGATCAATATTTTTTTGGTAGAAAGACCCGGTTATCTCTTACCGGATACCGAAATGATATTGAAGATTTGATCTACTATAAAATCGATGACGTTGCTAAAACCAAGACACGCATGAACGCGGGCAAGGCGCGTACTTATGGATTGGAATTTGAGGCTTCTCAGGAAATTACGAGATGGCTCAGGGCCTGGGGAAATTTGACTTACACTGATGCCGAGATTACGGACAATCCACTTGACACTGAGACAGAAGGCAAGAGAATAACCGGCATTCCCGAAAGGATGTATAATATAGGTCTTGAGGCAAAACGCAAGTGGTTCAAAGGGAGCCTTGTGGCCCGCTACTTTAGCAAGATATACAATCGCTCAGACAACAAGGATACAGCAGAAGGGGTTTACAAGACCTATGAGCCAGCCCTTCTTGTGGACGGGAAGGTAACCTTCACTCCGTTTAAATGGGGGGACATCTCGCTGTCCGTGGACAACATCTTTGACAAAGAATACTTCGCCTATAACATAGCTCCCGGCAGGACGTTCTTTTTAGAGGTGAAGTTCAAATTCTAATTTTATCGAAAGGTTATCGGGCGGGGACCCTTCCAGGATAAACAAGCCCCGCCCCTACTAAACGCGGGCTCGCCAAAGGCAGGCCTGCGGCTACAAATCTAATGGGTTTTGAGGGGATATGATCAAGTTAGTAGAGTTAACCAAGGATTTTGGCCATCTGAGAGCAGTAGATAAGCTCAGTTTCCATATACAGAAAGGTGAGATTTTTGGATTGCTCGGGCCAAACGGTGCCGGAAAAACAACCACAGTGCGAATGCTCAATACTCTTACCAGACCTACTGGAGGAGAGGCGCAGGTTGCTGGGTTTGATGTGGTCAAATCTGCCTTTAAAGTTAAGCAGTTGATTGGCGTCTCTCCCCAGGAGGTAAATTTAGAAAGAGACCTTACTGCCAGACAAAACCTTCATATTCACGGCCTTTCTCACCGTATGGAGGGAATCAAAAAGCGAGTGGATGAACTCCTTAATTGGACCAACTTGAGTGAGCGTGCTGATGATATTATCAGGAACTACTCTGGCGGTATGCAGAGAAGGCTTTTGATAGCGCGTTCTATTATGCACAGGCCCCAGGTCCTTTTTCTGGATGAGCCCACGGTTGGGCTTGATCCGCAGGTCCGAAGGCTAATATGGGACCTTATCCGTGACCTCAATCATAAAGGAGTAACAATACTTCTTACCACCCATTATATAGAGGAAGCAGAGCTTCTTTGCCATCGGGCAGGGATACTTTCTCATGGGAAATTGATTGCTTTGGGGAGTCCTCAGGAATTGATGACCAGTATAGGCAGGTTCGTGGTAGAGTCATTAGATAATGGGGTGACTAACTATCGTCTCTTTGAGACCCGGGAGGAGGCATGTAATTTTGCACAGACAAGAGGAGAGAATGTGCGTATCAGGGAATCTAATTTAGAGGATGTTTTTATTAAGCTCACCGGGGAAAGAATAGGGCAATGAATTTCTATCCTGTCTTCTTAAAAGAGATGATTATATTTAAGCGGCGGCTTTTCCGGATAGGCTACCTCTTTTCGAATATGATCACCCCTTTATTGTATCTAATAGCATTTGGCCTTGGCCTTGGCCGCGGTATTAGCATCGACGGTGTGGCATATTTGGCATTTGTAGTGCCTGGCATTTGCGCCATGAGTTCTATGACTAACTCATATTCCTGGATTGCCACCTCTATATCGGTAGGCAGACTCCATTTTAAGACCTTTGATGAATATATCGTAAGTCCTGTTACTCCATCAGATATAATGCTCGGTGAAGTTTTGGCCGGAGTGGTGAGGGGGATGTTTGCTTCAAGCTTTATCCTTATCGCTGGGGTGCTCTTTGGAGCCGGGTTTCCCGAAAATCCTATCTTCCTTGTAGCTTGGGTGTTAAATTGTTTGGTTTTTGCATGTTTAGGCGTCATCTCAGGTTGTTTAGCCAAATCTCACGAAGATACAGCCACTTTTTCAAACTTCTTTATTATGCCGATGGCCTTCTTTTGTGGCACATTCTTTCCTTTGGATAAAATGCCCGTTTTTATCAGAGTTCCACTTTCTTTTTTGCCTTTAACTCACGCCAGTAAAACTCTGAGGGCGGCCTTTTTAGGTGAAGGTGTTCCCGCAGTATCACTGGGGATTATATTTGCCTTCTTTATTATTTTATTTGCCTTGGGGGTTGTGGTAATCAGGAGAGTGAATAGATGAAACTACACTTTTCACTTGTCATTGCGAGCCCCGAAGGGGCGAAGCAATCCCAAAAGTGGAGATTACTTCCTCGGCATAAATGCAAACTCAGACCTCCTCGCAATGCCGCGAAGAAGTCGGCTCTTTGCAATGATAGTTTGACAATTAATTCTCTTCTCGTCAAATTACTCGTGTTCTTGTGTGCTTGCGCTCTTTTGTCTTATAGAGCAGAAGCTGACTCTGAATCTAAAAAAAATACAGTCACCATCACCGATGTTTGTGGATATGAGGTTAAGATTCCATTTCCGGCTCGACGTTTGGTGGTAACTAATTCTGATGCCGCAGAGGTTCTCTGCGCGCTGGGAGCAGGGGATAGAATTATTGGAGTTACAGCCCATACTGCCCGTATGTGCTCGGATTTATTTTCCCAGTTAAAGGGAAAGGCAATAATTGGCTCCTGGCAGAATCCAAGCTTAGAGAAGATTATAGAGCTTGAGCCTGATGTGGTAATTACCTATGATATGTGGCGGCCTTCTCAAAAGGAGTTTGCAGAACAGCTTGCTCCTTTTGGCATTTCAGTAGTTAGAGCTCCTTGTTACAGGATAGATAGACTTGCCGAGGATATTAAAATCTTGGGTAAGATTGTAGGTAAAGAAGAAAAGGCACAGGAGTATATTGAGTATTATCAGGAAATTTTAGCTCAAGTGCAGAGCAGGCTCAAAGGTATCAAGAAAAAAGTGCGCGTGTATGGCGAAAGTTACGGGGACTATGTCGCAGCCTCTAAAGGTTCAGGTGCTTATGAACTGTTGAAGAGGGCAGGGGTAGATAACATTGCAGGCAACCAACCAATTTCTTCTCCCCGAATGGCTCCTGAATGGGTGGTGGATAAAAATCCTGAAGTGATAATCAAGGTGGCAAGTTCTGGTTGGGTCAGGATGGGATGTGGAGCTCTTGATAGGGAGGCAATTAGTAATTTTCGCAATAGATTGGTAGCTCGGCCGGTCTGGGACAGGATAGAAGCAGTAAAAAATGGCAGGGTTTATATTATCTCCGCTGAAATCTGGACTGACCCCAGAGCAGCTATAGGGATTCTTTATGCTGCCAAGTGGTGCTATCCGGAGCTATTCAAAGATATAGACCCTGAGGCCATTCACAGAAAATGGTTAATGAAATGGCATAGGAAGGAATTAAAGGGAATTTATGTGTATCCTAATGAACCGAGACAACAATCTGTGGCAAGGTGACTGAAACGATGAAAGGGACAACAACATTTTACAAAGAATTTGTTCGGAGAAAGGGACTTTATATTTTTATCTTTTTTGCCATTCTTCTGGTTCTTTTGTTTTTTTCTATTAATTTAGGCGTGGCTAAAATAAAGCTCTGGGATATCTTAGCCATTATTTTTGGCCAGACAAAACGACCAGCAACGGAGACTATGATGGCTATCCTGGTCAGGATACGGTTGCCACGCATTGTTATGGCTGTTATCGCCGGTATGGGCCTGGCTATAGCAGGGGCAGCTATGCAGGCGGTGCTTAGAAATCCTTTAGCTTCTTCCTATACCCTTGGGCTTTCTTCAGCGGCGGGTTTTGGAGCAGCCCTGGCGATTGGCCTGGGTATGGGTGTCTGGGGCGGCAGATATGGCCAATATATTGTTGTAGGTAATGCCTTTTTCTTCAGTATAATCAGCATGTTTTTAGTTTATGGAATTTCCAGAATCAAGGGTTGCACTCCGGGGACATTAATATTGGCAGGTATAGCTATGAATTATCTATTCGGAGCTCTCATTGCTATTATAAAGTATATAGTTCAAGATGAGGTTCTGGCCGGAATAGTCTTCTGGCTTATGGGCGGGCTTAATTTAGCAAGATGGGAGGCGGTTGCTATTGTCTTGCCAATTGTTTTTATTCCTTCAGCCTTTTTGATTATAAGGTATTCCTGGGATTTGAATGTGATGAGTTCAGGAGACGAGGTGGCTACCAGTCTGGGGGTGCATCCTGAAAGGACAAGGGTTATTGTTTTGGTTTTATCCACGCTGATTACCGCTGGCGTCATTGCCTTTACCGGAATAATTGGCTTTGTCTGTCTTGTTGGGCCGCATATAGCCAGAATGCTCATAGGAAGTGACCATAGATTTTTACTTCCCTTTTCATGTCTTACCGGGGCGGTGCTTCTTCTGGGGGCAGATACTATTGCCAGGACGATAATCCAGCCTATAGAGATTCCCGTGGGGATAGTGACTGCATTTCTTGGCGTTCCGTTTTTCTTGCACCTTCTCTTAAAGAGCAGGGGATACTGGAAGTGATTGAAGTTAAAGGACTTTACTTTAGCTATAAGCGAAAAGAGGTCTTATCCAGCATAGATATCAAGGTCCAAGATGGAGAGATTGTTTCAATCATTGGGCCAAACGGCTCGGGCAAGACCACACTTTTGCGATGTATCAATAAAATCTTAAAGCTCAAAAAAGGCGAGATTCTTATCGGTGGGCAGGGCTTAGAGCACATTAGTTTGCGCAAGCTCTCTACACTTCTTGGTTATGTTCCGCAAAGAGAGACAACGTCTTTTCCTTTCACAGTTTTTGAGATCGTTCTTATGGGCAGAAGGCCATATATCACCTGGGGGGTTACAGAGTACGATATAGAGGTAGTTTATGAAACACTTCGTATGCTTGATTTGGACAGTTTTTCAAACAGGTTCTTTGATGAATTGAGCGGCGGCGAAAGGCAAAGAGTTTTGATAGCCAGGGCATTTGCTCAACAGCCGAAGGCGCTTTTGCTTGATGAGCCAACCAACAGTCTGGATTTAAAGCATCAACTTGAGGTCTTTGATATTATCAGGGATATCGGAAAGAAAAAAGGAGTTTCTATTATATACGCTATTCACGACCTACATTTAGCGGCTCGGTTTTCAGAAAGGGTAATTATGCTTAAAAATGGAAGGATTTTTGCCGATGGGGCACCTGAGTCTGTAATTACTGCGGGAAATATCAGGGATGTCTATGGGGTTGAGGCCTATACAGATAGTAACGGCGGAAGTTTCCATATTGTTCCCCTGCGGGCGTTAAAAAAGGAGGAAAGATAACCGTGAAGTTAGGAAGCATAATGTGGAGGAGCTATTTGCCAATGCTTGTGCAGGCAAGCAAGAATCTGGATTTCCTTGAACTGAAGGCCTATTCTTCAATGGCCTTGAGTGAATCTCCAGAGAAGTTGGATGAGGTGCTGGAGACGCTGATTCAATGCGATGCTATACTTCTTTATCGCTCAAGTGAGGAGTTCTGGGAAGTGATGGAAAAGAGACTTAGAGATATAGGCAAAAACGTTCCAATAGTTTGCGTTGGTTATGACCCATCTTACTGGATGCTTTCCACCGTAAGGCCAGAAATAGTGGCAACCGTTAACTCATATATTACCATTAATGGTGAGGAGAACTTCACCAATATGCTGCGTTATCTCGGCAAGGAGGTTTGTGGGCTTGAGATGGAGGTAGAAGGACCAAAACCGGTGCCCTGGGAAGGATTGTATCATCCAAAGGCAGATGCTATATTTTCCACTGTAGATAAATATCTGGCCTGGTATAAGCCAAAGAATGCACCGACAGTGGGCATTCTCTTTTCCAGACATTCCTGGGTGAACGATAACTTAGAGGTTGAGGATGCCCTGATTGGAGAATTAGAGAAACTTGGGTTAAATGTTATTCCCGCCTTTTCTTATTCACTTAAGGATGAGGAAAGAGGCTGTAAGGGAAGCGGAGAGGTGGTTTGTGAAAATTTCTTGAAAAAAGACGGCACTCCAAGAATAGATACCCTTATAAAGATGCAGTTCTTTTTCCTGGGAAGCGACCGAAAGAAGGGATATGAAGGTAACGAGGTTGCGGGGCAGGGAGTCCAGATCCTAAAGCGGCTTAATGTGCCTGTCCTTTGTCCTTTTAGTTCTTCTTATAAGACAGTGGAGGAATGGAGAGATGACTCTCAGGGTCTAAATAGCAGGTTGATTGGTTTCTCAATTGCTATGCCAGAATTTGAAGGTGTGATTGAACCATTTATTATTGGTGGGGCAAGTAGCGAGGATGAGGGTTTGGCTCGCAAGGTCCCAATTGAGGAGAGGTGTCAAAAGTTTGCCCGTCGAATTGCCAACTGGATTCGGCTTGGAAAGAAGCCGGTGAAAGAGAGAAAGGTTGCCTTTATCTTGCATAATAACCCCTGCGCCTCAGTTGAAGCTACGGTAGGAGGTGGAGCCGGGCTGGATACTCTGGAGAGCGTTGCCCGGATTATGCACCGGGTGAAAGAAGCCGGATATAGTGTTGGACCACCGGCAGACGGCAAGGAATTGATAGATACTATTATGGAACGCAAGGCCATCAGCGAATTTCGTTGGACAACGGTTGATGAGATTGTCAAGAAGGGTGGCGTTCTGGCCCAGGTGAGCAAGGAGGAGTATGAAGAGTGGTTTAAGGGACTATCACCGAAGGTCAAAAAACGGATGTGCGATGCCTGGGGCGAACCGCCGGGGCAGGAGATGGATGGTGTGTCTGCGGCTATGGTTTATAATGGCAAAATTCTAATTACAGGTGTTCAATACGGCAATGCAGTGGTCTGTGTCCAACCCAAACGCGGCTGTGCCGGGCCAAGATGCGACGGTCGTGTTTGTAAGATACTGCACGACCCTGATATTCCGCCGCCTCATCAATATATGGCTACCTACCGGTATTTAGAGCGTGATTTTGGGGTGGATGTTATTGTTCATGTTGGTACTCATGGCAACCTTGAGTTTTTGCCTGGAAAAGGGGTCGGCCTTTCAGATTGTTGTTATCCAGATATTGCTATTGGCGATATTCCACATTTATATATCTACAATGCTGATAATCCGCCTGAAGGCACAATTGCCAAAAGAAGGAGTTATGCTACTCTGGTTGACCATATGCAGACGGTGATGATACAGGGTGGGCTTTATGAAGAGTTGGAAGAGTTAGATAGATTTTTAGGAGAATATGAACAGGTGAAAAATTTAGACCGTTCAAGAGCTCATGCCTTAGAACATTTGATTATGGAAGCAATAAAGAGGACAGATTTGGATAAGGAAATCAAGCTTGCCGGTGATATGCCCTTTGATGAAATCACAAGGCGTGCACACGGGGCCTTATCCAGGACGAGAAATACCCAGATTCAGGATGGATTGCATATCTTTGGCCAATTACCGGAAGGAGAAAAAAGGGTTGATTTTGTCAATTCCATCCTCAGGTATGATGCTGGCAACGACATTTCATTACGAAAAACAGTAGCCTCAATGATGGGTATGGATTTGACGGAAATGTTGGCTGACGGAGGCAAGGTTTGTCCACATCATAAAAGAAGTTATGGTGAGTTACTTGAAGAGGTCAACGGGATTTGCAAGGCATTTATTAGAGAATTCCTGAATGGCAATGGTAGAGAAATAAAGAAGATAGCCTGCCAGATGTTAGGCAGTCGTTTGAAAAGGGACGGATTTGTAAAGGAGCTTTTAGAAGTGAGGGAGCGTGTACTTGAGCTTGTCAGACGAATAGATGAGTCAAGGGAGATAGAATCTTTACTGCAGGGTTTTGATGCTGGCTATATTCCACCCGGCCCTTCGGGCTTAATTACGCGGGGAAGAGACGATGTTTTGCCCACAGGAAGAAATTTCTATTCACTCGATCCTTATAGGATACCAACTAAGGCGGCTTGGAACGTAGGACAGAAATTGGCTCAAGGCATAATTGAAAAACACCTCAAGGAAGAAGGAAGATATCCTGAAAATGTAGCTATCTACTGGATGGCCGGGGATATTATGTACGCTGACGGTGAAGGCATGGCGCAGATTATGCACCTTCTTGGAGTTAAACCGGTCTGGCAATCCAATGGTCGTGTAAAGGGGTTTGAAGTTATGCCACTGGAAGAACTTGACCGGCCAAGGATTGACGTGACTATTCGTGTCTCTGGCATCAGCAGGGATAATTTCCCCAATTGTATTGAGCTTGTTGACGAAGCTATACAGGCGGTAGCTTCGTTAAGTGAACCAGAACAGATGAATTTTGTAAGAAAACATGCCCTGGTTCAACTCGCTGAGGTGGGAGAGACACAGAACAATACAGCGAAAGCAGTACTGCTTCACCGTAAAGAAGCCTGGCGAAATGCTACCTTGCGGGTTTTTGCATCAAAACCGGGCACTTATCAGGCAGGTACTCAATTAGCGGTTTATGCCTCAGCCTGGAAAGAGGAGAAGGACCTTTCAGACGTGTTTGTCTTTTGGAACGGATATGCCTACGGGAAAGGGATATTTGGCCAGGAGCGGCATAAACAACTCGCCGATAATTTAAAAACTGTGGATGTAACTTACAATAAGGTTGTTACTGACGAAAAGGATATGTTTGGTTGCTGCTGTTATTTTGGCACGCACGGTGGTATGACCGCTGCTGCCAGGTGTATCTCTGGTAAAGAGGTAAAAACTTATTACGGCGACACGCGTGAACCGGAGCATGTTGAGACCAGGGATATGGCTGATGAAATCAGGCGTGTGGTTCGCACCAAACTTCTCAACCCCAGGTGGATCGAGGGGATGAAAAGGCATGGATATAAAGGCGCTTCTGATATATCCAAGAGAGTAGGCAGGGTCTATGGCTGGGAGGCAACCACACAGGAAGTAGATGATTGGATATTCGATGATATTGTTAGAACTTTTGTTTTGGATGAAAAAATGCGTAAATTTTTCCAGGAAAACAACCCCTGGGCATTAGAGGAGATTGGCAGGAGATTGTTAGAGGCACATCAGAGGGAGCTTTGGGATGCCGACCCAGAAGTTCTGGAAGGATTGAAAAATGCCTATCTTGAGATTGAAAGCTGGCTTGAAGAAAAGATGGGGGATGTGCAGGGTGATTTTCAAGGCGGCTCAATAGACATTTTAACTGCCGAAGATGTTGAAGATTGGGGCAAGAAGATGGAGGAGATAAAGAAGAAATTACATTAAGGAACCGCACAGCAAGAATGGAGGAAAGTTAAATGACCTGTAGAAGAACAGTATTTCCGTTTACTGCTATTGTTGGTCAGGAGAGGATGAAGAAGGCGCTTGTTTTGAATGCGGTTAATCCGAATTTGGGCGGGGTATTAATTCGCGGTCAGAAAGGAACGGCCAAATCTACTGCCGCCAGGGCCCTGGCAAATCTTCTGCCCGAGATTGAGGTGGTTAAAGATTGCCCATTTAATTGTAATCCCTATCAAAAAGATGAGATGTGCGCTGAATGTATGAAGCGCCGGGAGGCAAGGGAAGAGTTCCCGATAATAAAAAGAAAGATGCACGTAGTAGATTTACCCTTAGGTGCTACTGAAGATAGAGTTGTAGGCACGTTAGACATAGAACATGCTATAAAAAAAGGGGAAAAAATCTTTGAGCCAGGAATTTTGGCTTCTGCACACCGGGGAATTCTTTATGTAGATGAGGTTAACCTTCTTGACGATCACCTGGTGGATGTGCTTTTAGATTCTGCGGCGATGGGCAGGAATTATGTGGAAAGAGAAGGGGTCTCCTTTACTCACCCGGCGCGTTTTATCCTTGTTGGTACAATGAACCCTGAGGAAGGAGAACTCAGGCCGCAGTTATTAGATAGATTCGGCTTATGTGTAGAGGTGGAAGGTATTGCCGATTCTCAGGCACGGGTTGAAGTAGTGCAAAGATGTATCCAATTTGAGAAAGACCCGCATAGCTTTGAAAAACAGTGGGAAGAAGAAGAAAAAAAACTCTGTCAGCTGATAGTTCAAGCTAAAGCAATATTTCCCAAAGTTACTTATGAGAAAGAGATTTTAAGTCTTATTGCTCATATTGCTGTAGAAATGGGTGTACATGGCCACCGGGCTGATATATCTATGTTAAAAGTAGCCCAGACCATTGCTGCATATCATCAGAGGACCCAGGTTACCGAAGACGATGTAAGGGAAGCAGCAGAACTTGTACTCTCTCACAGAATGAGGCGTAAACCTTTCCAGGAACCAAAGGTAGATAAGGAGAAATTAGAGGAATCCATACAGAAATACAAGAAACAGAAGTCAGAAGCCGGAAATCAGAAGTCGGAGAAGAGGGAGCAGAGAACAGACAATAGAGAGCAGAATCATCAACAGGATGCCAAACCAAACAGTCAATCAGAGATAACGTTTCAGGCTGGAGACCCTTATCCTGTAAAGAAGATATCCCTTCCTAAAGAGAAAGAAGTAAAGGCAGGTTCAGGCAGGAGAAGTAAAGCTAAAAGCGAGACAAAATCTGGCCGTTATGTAGGAAGCAAAATCCCCGAGTACCAGAGCATCAGAGTATACCCTAATACCCTAATACCCTTATACCCTTACGGGCACAAGCGGGCACAGGCGGGCACAGGTGGGCACAGGCCGGAGCACCAGTTCAGTGACATTGCCTTTGACGCAACATTACGAGCCTCTGCTCCATATCAGATACATAGAAATCATAGGGAGGCAGCTGTAGCTATACAACCCCAGGATATTCGCCAGAAAGTCAGAGAGAAAAAGATAGGCAACACTATTATGTTTGTAGTTGACTCCTCTGGCTCAATGGGAGCAAATAAGAGAATGGCAGAGACAAAAGGGGCAATGCTTTCTCTGATTGTTGATGCTTATCAAAAAAGAGATAAAGTGGGTTTAATAGCCTTTAAAGGAGACAAGGCGGAGGTTCTCCTTTCTCCTACATCCAGCGTGGAACTGGCGAAGAAACAATTGGAAGAGCTCCCTACAGGAGGAAAGACTCCTTTATCAAAAGGATTGTTAAAAGGTTTTGAGGTGCTGCATAATGAATTAAATAAAAATAAGAAAATTAAACCCTTGCTTGTGATTATTTCGGACGGAAAAGCGAATGTAAGCATTAATGGAAATTCCAATCCTTTTAATGAGGCAAAACAAATAGCTGAGGACATAAAAGGCTCAGGAATAAAATCAGTAGTTATAGACACAGAAACAGGGTTTGTCCGCTTGGGAAGATTGCAGGAACTTTCAGAAGCCTTAGGTGGAAGGTATTATGCTTTAGAAGATATAAAAGCCGAGGCTATTTCGAATCTGGTGAAAGAATCCATAGGGTAAATTTACGGAGGAAGATAAAATGCTTGAATTTTTCCTAAAAGGTGGTCCTTTAATGTGGCCGATTTTGTTGTGTTCGGTAATATCTATCACCATTATTTTAGAGCGCCTTTACCATTTCTATCGGGCAAGGACAAAAATTCCCAATATTTTCGCAAGAGTGAAGAGACTTTTGCAAGAAGGCAAAGCTGACGGGGCATTGAAATTATGTGAAAGCACCTCCGGTCCAATTGCTCATATCTTAGCCATAGGAATTCACATTCGCAAGAGAAGTTTAGAAGAAAAAGAGAAGATAATTACTCGTGCTGGCTCAAGAGCAGTTCGGGAATTAGATAAAAATTTGCGCGGATTAGCGATTATTGGCAATATAACTCCGCTATTAGGCTTATTGGGAACGGTAACGGGTATGATTAAAGCCTTTATGAAGATTCAAGAATTGGGCGGGAGAGTAGATGCAAGTGTCTTGGCTGGCGGTATCTGGGAAGCACTTATCACTACCGCCGCCGGTTTATCAGTAGCTATCCCAACCATAATTTTCTACCATTATTTCGAAGGTCGAGTCGATAATGTAGCCTCTCAGATGAAGGATGTAGCATCGGAACTTTTAGAGATAGAACATATATCAGCTACAAGCAGGAAAGAAAATGAGAACTATGAAATTTGAGAACCACAGACTACACACATTAAAATCACAGATTATTATGGAGTGGTATGGTGGAGTTTGACAGAAGGGAAAAAGTTCGCACACATTTAAATATTGCTCCTTTAATAGATGTCGTTTTCTTGCTCTTAATCTTCTTTATGCTCTCTTCACACTTTGTTACCCAGCCCGGGATAAAGATTACATTACCCACTGCTGTTACAGCAAAGTTACACTCAGAAGAAGATATCATTATCTCTATCACTAAAGATAATAATTTGTATCTAAACGAAGACCAGATTACTTTAGATAGCCTTCTGGATAAACTAAGGATAAAAGTAGGAGAGGCCAGGAAGAAGACTGTAATCATCAAGGCAGATGAGAAGATAGATTTGGGCTTGGCGGTAAGGGTTATGGATATTGCCAGGCAGGCAGAAGCAGAAGGATTGGTAATTTCAACCAGAATAGAGTACCAGAACATACCCTAATGGGCACAGGCCGGGGCATACCCTAACGGGCACAGGCCAGAGCACCAGTAAGGGAAGTCATGTTTAATGATAGAATAATTAGAATTTCTTTTCTTGTTTCTCTATCTGGACATTGTCTGCTTTTAGGTATGCCGGAGTTTAATATGAGTTCACTTCAACCTGAGAAACCAGAAGATATTACGGTTAGAATAGAAATAGAAAAGCCCCCACTTTTGCCTAAGATAGATGTTATGGGGGAAGAGAAGAAGTTAAAGGAGCTTATTAAAGAACAAGAACCCCTCGAACCAGAGCCTGAGACCGAAGTTCTGCCGGAAGAGGTGACAATAGAAAAACCAGAACCAGAGCCCCCTGAAGAAAAGGTTGAGGTAATAGAACCTGCCAAAGAGGCAATGTTACGCTATCAAGATATGGTTAAGAGAAAGATAGAGGAGATGAGGAGATATCCCCGGTGGGCAAAGGACAGAGAAATTGAGGGAGCAGTCCACCTCTCTTTTCGCGTTTTAGCAAATGGTCAGGCACAAGGAATTGAGGTAACAAAGTCCTCAGGATATATAATTCTTGACCAGGCTGCTACTGCCACCGTCCAAAGGGCTAATCCCTTTTCTCCTCTACCCAGGGAGATTACCACCCCCTATGTCTCCATGGAAGTTGCCATTATATTTAGCTTGCAGTAAACCGTTAGAGATGTCCATCAACGCAAAAATTCGTCTTTTTCGCTCCAATACCTTGACAGAGCTACCCACACATGGTAAAATTCAGGATGTGGATGGAGGACGAAGGGGCAAAAAGGCGTGGAAGAAATCTATTAAAGAAAAATTGTCAAACATGTTTATCTGGGCTACAATATAGTTATGCGAAGGTTGAAACTATATCTTGATACCTCTGTCTGGAACTTTTTCTTTGCTGACGATGCTCCAGAAAAGAGAGATATAACCAAGGAATTTTTCAATTCGGTTCAGAAAGGCGTTTATGAAATATATGTTTCGGATGTAGTTTTTAAAGAAGTAAATAACGCCCCTGAGGATAAAAAGGTTCAATTGGCAAAATTGATTGAACAATGTGTGCCTATAAAATTGGATACTCCAGAAGAAGCAGAGAAATTAGCCGCTGTCTACCTAGATAAGAAGATTATACCAGAGATTAAAAAAGACGATGCATTACATATTGGAATAGCCACCGTTTTTGAGATGGATGCGGTAATCACTTGGAACTATCGTCATCTGGCGAATCTGAGAAAAGTAGAATTATTTCACAGCGCAAATTTGGAAGCCGGGTATTTTAAGAAAATAGAGATAATTACACCCATGGAGGTGATAAGAGATGAAAGTTGATAAGTCGTTGCAGGAAGTATGGGATTGGAAAGAGAAGGTCTATCAGGAAACTAAACACCTTTCGATTAAGGAGACTGCAGAGTATATTCATAAAGGAGCGGAAGAGTTTTGCAGAAAATACGGATTAAAACTCAAAACCCTCCAACCGACACAAGGGTAGAGGTGAAATGTCTCCATGGAAATTACCATTGTATTTAGCCTGCAGTAAAAGCACTGAAGAGAAGACCTGCCCATATTAGCATACCTCACCTAAGCCCGAAAGAATTTGAAAAAAATCGCCTGTGATTCAGACAGTAGATCAGGCACCACCGTAAGTTCTGCATAATTGGGCAATTAGGTCGCATAGCACGCCCCCAGCGGAATTATTTTTGGTCTGGGGGCATTTTTTGACAAAAATCGCAGGGGGGGGTTGACAAGATTTGGATGGTGTGGTAAAATTAGGGTATCCTAACAATGTATGGAGTTTCTAACAAAACAGTGGGGTTTCAGAAAACGAAATCTTGAAGGATTGTTCTAACAGTATGGTGAGGTGATAATTATGGCTGTGACTAAGGCTTTAACCGCTGGAATGGAAGATTATATAGAGACGATTGCTAATCTCGCAGAGAAGAAGAAAGTGGTTCGGGTAAGGGATATTGCTGAGGAAATGAATATTAAAATGCCCAGCGTAACGGAAGCATTGAAGAACCTTACCAAGAACGGGCTTGTCAACCACGAAAAGTATGAATATGTAGAACTGACTTCTGAAGGGAGCAAACTTGCCCGTAAGGTTCGCAGTCAGCACAATATCCTGTTTGATTTTCTGACCGGGGTTTTAAACATAGACACCCAAACAGCAGAGAAGGATGCCTGCCGGATGGAGCATGTCGTAAGTCCCTCTACCTTAAAGAAGTTGCTCAGTTTCGTTGAGTTTGTCCGAACCTGCCCTATAGGGGAACCTGACTGGTTAAGAAATTTTGAGCATTATTCTCAGCACGGGCAGCGTCCAGAGGAGTGTTCTACTAAAGCGGGGAAGCAGGAAAGCGAGGTGAAGACTATGCCTAATAAATCCCTTCGGGGGTTAAAACCTGGCCAGAAGGGTAAGATTGCCAGGGTTGTCGGCCGGGGGCCAACTCATCGGCGGATTCTGGATATGGGAGTTGTCCCGGGGACAGAAATAGAGGTTGAGCGGGTTGCTCCTCTGGGAGACCCAATTGAGGTAAAGATTAGGGGGTATCATCTGTCGCTACGCAAAGAGGAAGCAGGCAATGTTTTTGTTGAGGTGAGTTAGATGGAGAATCTCCCTATGGCATTAAGCATGGTAAGGTCGGGAGAAGAGGTTACCTTAGTCGATATCCAGGGTGGGTTTGGGATGAGAAGAAAGCTTACTGACATGGGATTAATTCCAGGCGTAAGATTGAGGCTTATTCATAGCCATCTGCCCGGTCCGGTTATCGTCCAGGTAGGAGATTCAAGGCTTATGTTAGGTCACGGAATGGCTCAGAGGGTTATGGTTCGGAGGTAATTTTTTTTGCCTCTGAAGTTAGGCTTACCTAACTGACAAAGAGGGAATCAAAAATGGATAAAGAAATAACAATTGCCCTGACTGGAAATCCCAACTCTGGCAAGACCACTGTCTTTAATAACCTGACCGGTGCTCGCCAGCATGTGGGGAACTATCCCGGGGTGACAGTGGAGAAGAAAGAAGGAAAACTGAAATATAGAGACCAGGATATAAATGTGGTTGACCTTCCAGGAACCTATAGCTTAACTGCCTATTCAATAGATGAGATTGTGGCCCGGGATTTTGTGATTGAGGGGAAGCCCGATGTGGTTATTGATATTGTTGATGCCTCAAATTTAGAAAGAAACCTGTATTTAGCCACCCAGTTTATGGAATTGGGAGTTCCCCTCGTCATAGCCCTGAACATGAGCGATGTAGCTAAGGCTCGGGGTCAGCAGATTAATAAGCAAAGGCTTTCAGAGTTATTAGGGGTTCCTCTCATTCCTACCGTTGCCAATCGTAAAAAAGGGATGAATGAACTCATTGATGAAGCAGTTAAAGTAGCTGAGGGAAAGGGAAGCTTAAGAAAAATTACAGTTAGCTATGGAAAAGAGGTAGAGGAAGAAATATTAAAAATAGAACAGATTTTAGAGAAGGACAAGGCTCTCCTTGAGAAATATCCAGCCAGGTGGCTATCCGTAAAGCTCCTTGAGAATGACAACGAGGTTCAGAAGAAAATAAAAAAATCTCCTTATGCAGGTGAGATATTAGCTCAGGTGGAAAGCAGTATTAGCCATCTCAAAAACATCTTTGGTGATGACCTGGAATTGGTGATTGCTGACCGCAGATATGGATTCATCAACGGTGCCTGCCATGAATCGGTTGAGAGAACCGCTGAGGAGCGACTGAGCACCTCAGATAACATTGATAAGGTAATTACAAACAGGATTTTGGGGTTGCCCATCTTTTTGGCTTTGATGTGGTTGGTGTTTAAGACCACTTTCAAGCTCAGTGAAGCTCCCATGGGTTGGATAGAGAAGACTCAGGAATGGCTTGGAGCTACACTGGGCCATCTATTTGCTGAGGGAAGTGCCCTTCAATCATTGGTGGTTGATGGAATAATCGGCGGAGTGGGAAGTGTGCTTGTCTTTGTCCCCATTATCTTCCTTCTTTTCCTGGCTATTGCTGTCCTTGAAGACAGCGGCTATATGGCCAGAGCTGTCTTCATTATGGATAGACTAATGCATAAGATAGGGCTTCACGGGAGGTCCTTCATTCCTATGATCTTAGGTTTTGGCTGCAATGTGCCGGCTATTATGGCTACCAGGACGATAGAAGATAGGCGGAATAGATTGGTTACCATCCTGATTAATCCCTTGATGAGCTGTGGAGCGAGATTGCCTGTTTATACCTTGCTGGCCGGGGCTTTCTTCAATGAAAGGATAGCCGGGAATGTGATCTTCTCCATTTATATGTTAGGGATAGTCCTGGCAGTTATCGTTGCAAAACTGTTTAGAAAGTTTCTATTTCCTGGCCCATCAGCCCCCTTCGTGATGGAACTGCCGCCCTATCGCATGCCCACCTTGAAAGGGCTCCTCATTCATATGTGGGAGAGAGGAGTTGTTTACTTGAAGAAGGCGGGAACAATTATCTTCGCCGGCTGTGTCCTGATCTGGTTTCTAAGCAACTTCCCTTACAATCCCAAGGACAGTGGTTATGAGAGGTTGGAGAAAAGTTATGCCGGGAGAATAGGCAGGTTCATAGAGCCAGTAATGAAGCCATTAGGGTTCGATTGGAAGATTGGCGTGGGGTTGGTAGGTGGCTTTATTGCCAAGGAGATAGTGGTAGGAACATTAGGAGTCCTTTATCAAGTAGGAGAAGCTGACGAAGAATCTGAATCCTTGCGCGCTGCCCTTCAGAACGATAAATATCCTGACGGTCGCAATGTCTATAATCCATTAGTTGCTTATGCCCTGATGGTTTTCGTCCTTATCTATGTTCCCTGTGTAGCTTGCATAGCAGCCATAAAGAGGGAGACAAACTCCTGGAGATGGCCACTATTCAGCACTTTTTACTTAACAGCCCTTGCCTGGATAATGGCCCTTATTGTTTACCAGGGCGGGAGACTTCTTGGATTAGGGGGATAACTTCATCAAGTAAATAAACAGGCCCGCAAGAGGAATTCGGTTTTGACGGCCAACATCCTCTGCGGGCCAGGAAGAAAGGAGACACTGAAGAAACATCTAGGCATAGCACCAAGATTTCTTTGTGCCTACCCCCTTCTCTATAGATTATGGCTCATTTTGCTGATTTTGTCAAGTTTTGAACTGAGCTTTTGCCTCAATTCTGGCAAAGAAAGGAGGGAAATTAAATAAGCCTGAGGCTAAAGCGAAACTTAACTGGAAGAAATGTCAGAGAAACTATTTGGGAAATTTGGAAAGGAGAAGAGAGGATGAGAAGAAAACTGTTGGTATTGGTGATGATAATTACTGCGAGTGCGATGGTTAGTTCTGCTCTGGGCGGAGGGGACCCACTGCAGAAGGAGTTAGCACAACTCAAGGCCCGACTTGCTGAACTGGAGAGGAAGGTTGCCGAGCAGGGAAGTCAGATTGAAGAACAGGACACTCAAATGAGCGAGCTGAAGGAGATTAAGGAGACGCTTGGCAGAATCAGTATTGGTGGTGGGATGACCGGCGTCATCCAGGCGAGTGACAATAATGAGGAGGCGAACACCGGCGAGGGAGATGTAACTGATGGTGCCTATTCGGTTGATCTGGAGATTGAAAGTCCCATAGGAGAAAAAGGCGTTGCCTTCCTCCACATTGAGGGAGGAGAAGGATCTGGGATAGACGACGATGTCCTTTCACTGTCTGGATGTAATGCAGATGCCGGGGACACCTCTGGCCGTTTAGAGGTTACTGAGGCCTGGTATGAACATTCTCTTCTGGATGGAGCTTTAGCCTTTACCATCGGCAAGCTTGACCTTACCGCTTATTTCGATGGAAATGAGGTAGCTAACGATGAGGCTGCTCAGTTTCTTTCCAGTGGATTTAAGAATAATTTAGCTGTTGAGTTTTCTGATAATGGGCTTGGAACGAGACTGACCTGGAGCCCGATAGAAGTCTTCGACCTGAGCCTTGGATTACAGGATTCTGACAGCGATTGGGAGAATATCTTTGACCATCCCTTCTCCATCTTTGAGGTTAATCTCAAGCCAGACTTTTTGGGGTTAGGAGGCAACTATCGGTTCTATATCTGGCAGAATGATTCCAACCACACGAAGTGGGAGGATGCTTCTAAAACTCATGAGGACAACAGTGGCTTCGGGATAAGCTTTGACCAGGGAATTAGCGATAGAGTAACTCTCTTTGCCCGTCTGGGCTGGCAGGAGGAGGAAGTCAAAGAAATTAAATCAGCCTGGAGCTTAGGGGCGCAGTTGCAAAGTCCCTTCCTCAGTCGCCCGGAAGATGTATGTGGCATCGCTTACGGGAAGGCGATCTTGAGTGGCGATTATAAAGAAAGTGCCAGTTCGTCAACTAACGATGCTGACGAAGGACATTACGAAGTCTACTATAACATTAAGGTAAACGATTATCTCAGCATCTCCCCGGATGTTCAGGTAATCACTAACCCTAACGGGAACGATAGTGCTGATACAGTGACCATATTTGGCATAAGGAGTCAGGTTAACTTTTAGGAATCAGTCGCACCAGTCTCTGGGGTAGAAGCTGGAGGAACAATCTTTCTCCTAACTTCTGCCTCAGTGGCTCTGTTGTAAGAAATAGAGAGAAAGAAAAAGCTACCTCTTATAACGGTGCAGGAAAGGGAAAAAGTTGATGGTTATAGCATGAAGGCATCTATCGTCCCGCTAACCATGGCTCTTCCTGGTAAGAAAATGAGAGTTGTTTCCCTATCAGGTGGCAGGGGTTTTCAACAGCACCTGGTTAACATGGGATTGGACGTTGGTTCAGAGATTGAGGTTATCCATCATGGAGCGCCAGGACCTTTTCTTGTAGCTGTTAAAGAAACCCGTCTTGCCATCGGATTTGGCATGGCGCAGAAGATTATGGTTCATGTGGAGTGATAGGTGAGGAGTAAGAGACAATGACTCTGGACAAACTAAAACCCGGTCAGGAATGCCGGGTAGTAGAAGTGAAGGTGGGCGGTGTTGTAGGACAGCGGTTGTCCGATATGGGCTTTGTTCCTGAAACACGGATAAAGGTTATCCGCAATGCCCCCTTAGTGGATCCGATTGCTCTTTTACTGAGGGGATACCAGGTTAGCATTCGCCATTCTGAGGCGAAGGAGATAGAGGTAACTCCATTATGAGAAATGAATCCAGGGAGATATTAGTAGCGGTAGCTGGTCAGCCTAATTCAGGCAAATCAACTATCTTTAATCTCCTCACTGGAGCCAGACAGCATGTAGCCAACTATCCTGGTATAACCGTAGAGAAGAAGACCGGAACTTACAATTTTAAAGGGGATAAAACAATACTGGTTGACCTTCCTGGAAGTTACAGCCTTACTTCCTATACCTTGGAGGAGCGGATAGCCAGGGATTTTGTGCTGCATGAGAAACCGGATGTGATGGTGGATATCATAGATACCTCCAATTTAGAGCGAAGCCTTTATTTAGCCTTTCAATTAGCTGAGATGGGTGTCCCTCTGGTTCTTGACCTGAATATGATGGATGTAGCAAAAAGGCGTGGTTTTGAGATTGACTTAGAGGAACTCTCCCGGCAGACGGGAGCTTCAGTAGTTGGGACAGTAGGCTCAAGAGGTAAAGGAAAGAAGGAGCTTCGCCAGACCATACATGACGCCCACAAGAATAGAGAGAAGCGGACGCCTATTCACCTCAATTATGGGGAAAGATTGGAGCCCGTTTTGTCCCGCTTAGAGAGAGAATTATCAAAAGACCCACGGCTTACAGAACGTTATCTTGGTCGCTGGCTGGCGGTGAAACTGATGGAGAATGACAGTGAGGCGCAGAGAATAGTCAAAAAACATTCCAGGAATGCAGAAGCCATCCTGGATACTGTTGCCCGGGAGAGAAAGGATTTTATTTCCCAATATCAGATTACTCCAGAAAAGCTCATTGCCCAGAGCCGTTATCAGACTGCCGAGGAGATTGTCCAACGTTGTGTCAGGCGGACAAAAGAAACATGGCGCACCTTGACTGATAAGGTTGACCAGGTTCTTTGTAACCGATTTGCAGGCCCGCTCATTCTGTTGGGAACTATCTATGCTTTGTATAACCTCTCTATTGTTCAGGGCTACAGAATTACTAACTATACCTGGCCTCTTCTTGCCGCCTTTCAAAAATTCGCTGTCAAAATGCTTCCTTCAGGAGGATTTATCTTTGACCCGTTGTTGCGTGCTATGCCTTTAGGTGTCATCAGTGGAATTGTAGCAGTATTGAATTATGTGCCCATATTTATAATCTTATTTATCCTGATAGCGGTTATGGAAGATACTGGCTATATGGTCCGTATGGCATTTATTCTTGATAGAATTTTCAGATACTTTGGTCTTCATGGCCAATCGGTCTTGCCTCTGGTGCTGAGTGGAGTATATGTAGGAGGATGTGCAATACCCGGGGTTATGGCCTGCCGTGCCATAAAAGATGAGAAAGCCCGTCTGGCAACGATTATGGTAGTTCCCCTTATGAACTGCTTAGCCAAGATTCCCTTGTATGTACTTCTTATCGGTTTATTCTTTGCCGCCTATAAGGGTCTCATTATGTTCTTTATCGCTACCATTACCATTATCATTGCCTTAGGGGTAGCCAAGGCCCTGAGCCTCACCGTGCTTAGAAGAAAAGAATCGGCTCCCTTTGTATTAGAGATGCCTCCTTATCACCTGCCGACAATCTCAGGTGTCCTGCGTCGGGCGCTGGAGCGAATATGGCTCTTTGTTAAAAAAATTATAACGGTAGTTTTTTTAGTGATGGTCCTCGTTTATTTCCTCATCAACTTCCCTGGATTAAGCAAGGAAAGAAAAGCTCACTATAATAATCAGGCTGAAAAGGCAACCCAGACATTCTCTAAGAAAATAGGGAAAGATAACCGCTACGCAGAGATTTTAGCTGGAGATAAATTAATGGAGTTTGCAAGTTATTTTGCTGATTATAAAAGTTCCAAAATGGGGGCTAAAGGAGAAGAGGCGGAAAAAGCCATTGACCAAAAATTCAGGGAAAGAAATTTT
>JAUWHM010000123.1 GCA_030605915.1 Nitrospirota bacterium
TTGGGATTTTCATAATCGTCAAGTGCTTTTCCCCGCTAGTTCTAACCTATCATCTCTATTTCGAAGTGGGGTTCGGTCTGGCCAACTAAGGCGTCATACTTGGAATTACCATTGACAGATACTCGCTCTGGTCTTGCTCCCATGGTCTTAATCCGCTCCGCATCTGTATCTGATATCATGCTCACCAGGTCTAAATTCTCCAATACCTTACTCCAGAAGAAACGAGTCTTCAGATAACGGCCATATGACCGCTCGGAGATCCTTCCATTAGCCAGCATGGTCTTAACTCCACTGCCCTTGGCTATTCGAAGCAAGTTTGGCCAGAGTTCGGTCTCAGTGGTAATGAAGAGATCCGGTTTGACTTTGCCGAGAACCTTTCCCACTGTCCAGGGAAAATCCAGGGGGCAGTAGATATAGGCGGTGGCTTCTTTGACCATCTTCTTAGCCATCTTCTGGCCGGTCTCGGTGCCAGTAGAAAGAATCAGGCAGGCCCGGGGATAAATTTCCTTGAGTGCTCTTACTATAGAACTGGCAGCAATAACTTCCCCCACCGAGACAGCGTTTATCCAGATGCGAGGCTCGCCCTTCATCTTATCGCGAATGGGGGTAGGAATGAATCCTAATTTACCTCTGAAACTCATCCGGTATTTGCCGGTAAAGAGCATCTTTCCCAAAAAAAAGGGCACCCCTACCACCGCTCCAATAAGTAACAGAATATTGTAAAGAAGATACATTCCTTGAATTTTTTACCTTCAGGTCTACTTTCCAATTTTCTTTTGTTGAATATAAGTGTGAGATGTGGTTAGAGATCCCCCCTTTTCTGAAGGTCTTCTAAAAACTTCCTCATATCGCCGGGGGCTGATTTAGCAACCATAGCACAGACAAAAATCAGTACAGAAAACTGCCAGCAATCTTCAGGTCCCACAATTAATGCAGTATAAACATCCTCCTTCATCTCCAGTTGATGAGAGAAATGATTTATGGCCTTGCTTAAAGAGCCTTCATATACATCAATAGTGGAAGTCTCGTTTGTATATTTCAGGGATGGAAACGATACTCCTCTCACCAGGAGGAAGGTTCTAACTGCATCTTCGTTCACCTGATAGTCTTGCTCAAATTCAAATCCTTCAAATTGTGGAAAGTTTGGCGGAAGGAAGATGGAGAGCTCATGAACCAATACCTTGCCTTTCCTGACCACTGTATCACCTATATTTATGGTGGATTCTGCTAAGAATATGTAAGGTAGTTCGGTGGGCTTGAAGGTGAAAAGTGTGCCTGCATGAAACCTTAAGACCTCGGTCTTTTTTAGAGCCTTTTCCCATTTATGGCGTAGGTCCATAATCACCTCATCTTTTTTCTCTTATAAGTAATTCACACAGAACCACTTGACTCAAACGCACTTTTCGTGCTATGCTTTTATTTGCAATACGGTGAAACAGTACTGCCTCAGCGTTTTTTGCAGCACTTTAGTGTCGGCTGTACGGTGAAACACCGCAAAGCACAGCCGAAGCACCGCAAAGCAGTGCTGCTTCGCTAGCAGTATTGGCCAAAGGCCGGTAGCCGGAGTGGCGGAACTGGAAGACGCGCCGGACTCAAAATCCGGTGGGGCTTAACACCCCGTGAGGGTTCGACCCCCTCCTCCGGCACTTAAGAATATCGGAACTTCAATGACCCCTCTTCTTAAATCCTCTCCTACCCCAAAGGGCACAGGCCAGAGGGGAGAGGGAAGGGTGAGGGGGAATATCTTGTCTATCGCCCTTTAATCCAGGACGGTAGGGAAGGAATCTCCACTACTTTGCCTCCGGCCCGCATAGACTCTGTGGCAGCACAGCCCACCGCTACGCTCATTCGACCGGCTACAGGTGTGGCAACCGGTTCCTTGCCGGTAATGAGCATATCAATAAAATCCCGGCAAATAACCGGATCTGCCCCGCCATGCTCACCTTCAGCCGGTTTTACATCGTAAGTGCGATTTGATAAGTTTTTCCACTTCTTAGACTGGTTGCGAGTAAGAACAGTTACTTTGAATTGGTCATCCAGATTTTCCACCCTTCCTTCTGTCCCTATGAACGTATAATTTCGGAAGTAATCAGGGGCAAAATGGCATTGAGAGTAGGTGGCTTTAACACCGTTTTCAAGCTCCATTATAACCGTGCTGTTATCCTCCACATCCACCTCTTTCCTGAAAGCACAATACTGATGATAGGGCCGTATCTGGAACTCATTGCATTTATCTCGCTCCGGGCATGTCGGACACTCAAGGTCATTTGGTTTATCTCCTCCATAAAAGTCAAGACTGCCGAAAGCAGCCACCCGTTTTGTGTAACTGTTAGAGATCCAGTGTATCATGTCAAAGTCGTGAGATGCTTTCTGAAGCAAAAGGCTGGTGGTGTTCTTACGATTGGCCATCCAGTTATGGTAATACCACTCCCCGCCGTGCCCAACAAAGTGTCTTACCCAGACTGCCTTGACTTCACCAATTACCCCCGAGCCAACAATCTCTTTCATGCAGCGGAATATGTTCATATAGCGCATATTGAAACCAACCATCAGATGCTTCCCAGACTTGTGCCATGCTTCAAGGATGCGATCACATCCTTCCGTTGTAATTGTCAGCGGTTTCTCACAAAATACATCTTTACCGGCTTCCAGAGCAGCAATAGCATGCTCTTCATGACAGAAATCAGGAGATGTAACTGCAACCGCATCAACGTCGCTACGTTTTAAGATCTCTTGATAGTTGGTTGATACAAAGACCGATGGGCCCATCCTTTCTTTGAAACCGAATAGAAATTTCTCATTAATGTCCGCACCGGCAACAACAATGGATTTCCCGTCCGGCTGATGCCAATGGTTGGCAATCATCCCTCTACCACTCAGCCCGATTACTCCAATTCTTACTTTTTCCCTTGTACCACTCATGCCCTAACCTCCTGGCTTTTCAGTTACACATCACTATCCCTCTACAAAATGAAGTGAGCCGCCTGGGGATCGAACCCAGTACACCCGGCTTAAAAGGCCGGTACTCTACCAGATGAGTTAGCGGCCCGGTAAAATAATATCAAAAAGACAAACACTCTCATACTATTAAATTACCCCTCACCCTTACCCTCTCCCCCAGGGGAGAGGGTAATAAAAGGGAATTCCTATACAATTAAATCCTTTAAGGTAATGGTTTGGTCTCTCTTGGGTCCTACTGAAATGAGAGAAATTTCGGTATTCAATAACTCACTTAGCCTTTCTAAATATCTCTTTGCTTTCTGAGGAAGCTGCTGGTAGTCTTTGACCCGGGAGATATCCTCCTTCCACCCTTCCACCTCCTCGTAAACAGGTTCACATTGCTGGACGACCTGGAGTAGAGCGGGGAAATCTTCTAATATCCCTCCCTGGTGCTTGTATCCAACGCATATCTTAATTTTCTCTAAGTCATCCAGCACATCCAGCTTGGTAATGGCCAGGCTGGACAGTCCGTTTACTCTAACGGCATGCCGCACAATGACGGCATCAAACCAGCCGCATCTTCTTGGCCTACCGGTAGTAGCTCCATATTCTTTGCCGTGCAGCCTTATCTCCTCTTCAAATTCGGGGGAGAATTGGGTAGGGAATGGGCCTTCCCCCACCCGGGTAGTATAGGCCTTGGTCACTCCCAGGACGGCTTCGATCTTAGTTGGTCCAATCCCCAGGCCGGTGCACGCCGCTCCGGCAATTGGATTGGAAGCAGTAACATAGGGATATGTTCCAAAGTCAATGTCCAGTAATGTCCCCTGAGCTCCCTCAAAGAGAACATTTTTTCCCTCATCGATGGCCTGATTGAGAAGTCGAGAGGTGTTAGTCACACAGTCTTTAATCTTTTCACCGTATGACAGATACTCTTCTAAGATACCTTCTTTGCTTATTCCGTCTCGATTATAGAATTTCTCCAACAGGTAATTCTTCTCTTCCAAATTTATCTCTAATTTGTGCTGAAAGGTCTCTTTATTAAGGAGGTCAATCATCCGGATTCCCACCCGGGCTGTTTTATCACTGTAAGTAGTGCCGATACCTCTGCCGGTTGTTCCTAACCTTCCTTTACCCCGTCTTTTATCTATAATCTGGTCCAGGATTTTGTGATAGGGCATAGTCAGGTGAGCATTTTCGCTAACGAAGAGATTCTTGTCAAATTTTACTCCCTTACCCTTGAGATAATCCATTTCCTCAACGAGATCCTTAAGGTCAATGACAACCCCGTTCCCAATGACGCATTGCTTCCCCGCTCTAAGTATTCCGGAGGGAATTAGATGGAAAATGAACTCCTCTTCCCCAACCACAACGGTATGTCCAGCATTGGCCCCTCCCTGAAAGCGGGCAATGATATCTGCTCCTTCAGCCAGGATGTCAATTATCTTGCCTTTTCCCTCATCACCCCATTGAGTGCCAACTACTACTAAATTAGACATAAAGACTCCTTAACTACGAAGCGCTTTTATGATTGCCTCGCCCATCTCAGATGTCCCCACCGCTGTTGGGTCATCCAGATGAGGCTTTAAATCATAAGTCACACACTTACCTTCCTCGATGACTTTAGCCACGGCTCCCTCTAATCTCCGGGCGGCCTCCTCCTCTCCGATATGACAGAGCATCATTGCCCCGGAGAGGACGATAGCGGTGGGATTGACCTTATTCATCCCCTTGTACTTGGGAGCGCTACCGTGAGTTGGCTCAAAGACAGCTATTTCCTCACCGATATTTGCTCCCGGGGAAACTCCCAGTCCGCCTACCAAACCAGCACAGAGGTCGGAGATTATATCTCCATACAAGTTTGGTAAGACTAAGACATCATAAATTTCAGGTTTCTGCACAAGCTGCATGCACATATTATCCACTATTCTGTCTTCAAATTCAACCCTTGAATAGTCCTCGGCTACTTTTCGGGCTACCTCCAGGAACAATCCATCAGAAAATTTCATTATATTTGCCTTGTGCACAGCAGTGACTTTCCTTCTGCCATTCGCTCTCGCATACTCAAAGGCAAAGCGGACAATTCTCTTAGAGGCTCCCTCTGAGATGGGCTTAATGCTTATGCCTGAATCCTGCCTGATCCTATTTCCCTTAAGGGCCTCAATTTCTTCTATCAAAGAGATGGTTCCCTTCGACTCTTTTTCAAACTCAATCCCGGCATAAAGGTCCTCGGTGTTTTCCCTGATCACCACCAAATCTATATCCTTATATTTCGACCTAACCCCGGGATAAGATTTGCAGGGCCGCACACAGGCGAAAAGTTCCAGTTTCTTTCGGAGGGCTACATTTGCACTTCTAAATCCTCTTCCTACTGGTGTAGTTATGGGACCTTTCAGGGCTACCTTATTCCTCATGATTGACTCAAGAACACTATCTGGCAGAGGAGTTCCCTGCTTGCCCAGGGTTTCTGCACCCGCCCTGACCTCCTCCCAGTTGATTTTCACTCCAGTTGCCTCGATGCATTTCCTGGCCACTTCACTGATTTCCGGCCCCACTCCATCCCCGGGAATAAAAGTAATTTTATAGCTCATGATATCCTCGCCACGCTCGGAATCTTATTCTAATCTGTGAAATCAAGGGCGGCACTTTTGTGACGCCTTTTTCGGAAATATTCTACCAGGCCTCCCTCACTGAGTATATCAGTCATTATCTTCGGTAAAGGTCTTATTCTGTTTTCTATCCCCCTGGTCTCGTTCCTGAGGGTACCTTCCTCAAGAGCAATCTCCAGGCAGTCTCCTTCCTCAATCTTATCAGTATCACATTCAATTACCGGTAGTCCAACGTTGACCGAGTTGCGATAAAAGATGCGAGCGAAAGATTTGGCCACAACAGCAGCAATTCCGGCTTCCTTAATAGCTAAGGGAGCCTGTTCACGGGAAGAACCGCAGCCGAAGTTTCGCCCTGCTACAATAAAGGATTTTCCCTGCTCGATTTTCTGAGAGAACTCCGGCTCTATATCTTCCAAAAGGTGCTTAGCCAATTCTTTCATATCCAGGGTAAAGAATTTATATTTTCCGGAAATGATTAAGTCAGTATTAATATCATCACCAAACTTGTAAGCCCGTCCCCGCAGTTTCATTTTTTATTGAACACTCCTCGGGTTGGTTATTTCCCCCTTAA
>JAUWHM010000070.1 GCA_030605915.1 Nitrospirota bacterium
GATGGATCGAAGGGCGCTGGAGAATGTCAATCCAACATCAGGCTTGATGGTAACTTGATTAATCCCCTCGAGTTGGTACTCAACTGGGTCCTCAACGGTAACCAAATTCAGTCCTGGCTGGTCGACGAACTTGAGAATGGAATAAAGAGTGGTCGTCTTTCCACAGCCGGTAGGTCCACAGACGAGGATCATACCGTGCGGTTGCTGGGCACATTCTTTTAAGTCCTTAAGTGATTTTAGTTCAAATCCCAACTCATCCACATTTAGTTTGAGAGCGCTGCGGTCTAAAACCCGGATAGCTACCTTCTCTCCAAAACTGGATGGTAGAACAGAGACGCGAAAATCCACTTCCTTTCCTTCTACTTCCACCTTAAACCGACCATCCTGGGGGAGGCGCCTTTCGGCAATATCCAGGTCCGACATAATCTTTATCCGGGAGACCACTGCCTGGTGCATAGATTTTGGAGGGGAGGTGAACTCATGAAGCAGTCCATCCACCCGATATCGGATTCGCATGCTCTCCTGCCAGGGTTCTATCAATATATCGCTGGCCCTCTCCTTTACCGCTTCCGCTAAAATCAGATTTACCGCCTTAACCACCGGGGTTTCATCTACTGCCTTTAAAATCTGGCCAGTGTCTATCTCCTCCCTCCCCACCTTGATTAGCTCCACTTCCTTCTCTTCTATATCCTTGAGAATATCCTCTAAATTTTCAGTGGCAGTATAGTACTGGTTGATAGCCTCATCAATATCCCTCTCAGTGCTAATGATGGGCTCTATTCTATAATTAGTGAGGGCTTTTATGTCATCCATGGCAAAGATGTTGAGAGGGTCAACCATAGCCACCGTAAGGGTCTTACCTATTCGGGAAAGCACTATAAGCTGGTAGTGGCGAGCTACCTGCTCGGGAACCAGCTTCACTACTTGAGGGTCGATTCGGAACTTCTCTAAGTCTATGGGAGGGATATTAAGCTCTCTGCCCAGGCAGGCCGCCAGCTCCTTTTCACTGATATAGCCCTGTCTAATGAGAATCTGGCTGAGCCGTCCTCCTTCTTCCTTCTGGACCTGAAGAGCCTGCTTAAGTTCCTCCTCAGTGATCAGCGAACCTTCAATCAATATATCTTTCAGTTGCTTCTTTAGCGACTTAACCATTTTTTACAGGGCTTGTTTAAATATCCTCTCCAGATCATCCGGCTCAGTTGTCCTGGCTAAAGATTGCTCATAGCTTATTAGTCTGCGCTGATAAAGTTCAAAGAAGGCTTGATTCATGGTCTGCATTCCCAGGTTAGCGCTGGTTTGAAGTACTGAGTAAATCTGGTGCGCCTTCTCCTCCCGGATTAGAGCCCGGATGGCTGGATTGGCAATCATAACCTCAGCCGCCAATACCCTTCCCTTTCCCTCCCGCCTGGGGATAAGCTGTTGGCTGATGACCGCCTGAAGGACAAAGGACAGTTGTGCCCTCACCTGACTCTGCTGGTGAGCTGGGAATATGTCAATGATTCGGTTTATAGTTTGAACAGCATCCGAGGTGTGAAGCGTTGCAAATACTAAATGTCCGGTCTCAGCTGATAGAAGAGTCATCCCTACTGTCTCTAAGTCTCGCATCTCTCCAACTAAAATAACATCTGGGTCTTCACGGAGAATATATCTCAGGGCATTGGTAAAAGAATGAGTATCAGAGCCCACCTCCCGCTGGTTGACTATGGACTTCTTATTCTCATGAACATACTCAATGGGGTCCTCCACCGTAATTATGTGACAATGGCGATGAGCGTTTATCCTTTCAACGATGGAAGCTAAGGTGGTTGACTTACCGGAGCCGGTGGGACCGGTTACCAGTACCAAGCCTTTTGGCAAAGAGGCTAGCCTCGCCACCACCTTCGGTAGGCCCAGTTCTTCAAAGGTGGGAATCTGGAAGGGAATAAGACGCAGGGCTACCCCTACCCATCCCCTTTGCCTAAAGAGATTCATCCGGAATCTACCTGCCCCTTCTAAGCCGAAGGCCAGATCCAGCTCATGTTCTTTTTCAAATCTCTGCTTCTGGACATCGGAAAGGAGACTATAAGCAAGCTCCTGACAAGTTTCAGGGGTAAGGACATCGAACTCGGTAGGAACCAATTTCTCGTCGATACGCAGTTGAGGAGGGCTGCCTACAGTTAGATGTAGGTCCGATGCTCCCCTCTCCACCATCAATCGTAACAGTTCTTCTAACTTAACCATACCTGCTCCTTCCCTAACAACCATATACCCTGTTCCCCCCCTCCTCCTCAGCCCGGTTCCGAGCCAATGCAGCTTTCTCTAATATCTCCTCGCCGGCCGTTCCATCAATGGGATTAGCCGCCACACCGCCGCTTATGGTGAGTCTGCCACCAGGTTGAGTCTCCTCGTGCCGAAAGCGGTGCCTCTCCACCCGCTTCTTCACCTCCTCGGCAAAGAGAAGCGCTTCCCTCTTGTTCTTCTCTGGTAAGATTACTCCAAATCGCCCCCCTCCTGAATGAGCTACCCTATCTATATCGGTGGTATGAGTTCGGATGAGGTTAGCAACTTCCTTCAAAACCAAATCGCCGGCCTTCTCCCCCTGTGTCTGGTTATAGCTTTTAAAGTCATCAATGGCGAAGATAGCCAAAGAGCAGGGTCGCTGGTAGGTAATCGCCCTTTTTATCTCCTCGCTCAATCGCTCCCCAAGATACTTCTTGTTGTAAAGTCCAGTGATATCATCAGTGATGGAAAGGGCTTCAATTCTCTCCAGGAGTTCTCTTATCTCACGATTAAATTTTTCTGTCTTCTCCTCATGAGCCTTCAGCTCGTTAACGCTTCTCCAAAGCCCTTCGCTCATTTTGTTAAGAGCATCTCCCAACTGGCCAATCTCATCCTCCCTTCTCAGTTCAAATTTGGGGATGAGCGTGCCATTGGCCATAGCCCTGGCTCCAGCGGTTAATTTAGAGATTGGTTTAAGGATATTGACCATGAGAGAAAGGCCGAGCAAAGAGAAGATAATGGCGGCTAAGAGCAACAAACTGGAATCCGTGGTAGGCTTTAAAGAAGGAAAGATCTCTTGGGCAAAGATGAGAAGGGGTAAAACAGCCATGAGAGCAAAGGCTGACATCAGCCGGCAACGCAGTCCTCGGCTGTTCAGCGACAACCTATGGGTTACTCTCTTCATTTGGACTCTCCTCCTTTCTCAAGCAACTGATAGATCCCTCGCTTACGCTCGGGATGAGAGCGTTGAATAGTTATTCAATACTCTTCATTATACCTCAGAATAGCCAATCTGTCAAAATTTTTTGCGTTTTCTGCGTTTTTCGTGCCGGGAAAAATTGACAACCCCCAGGAGCAGTGATAGAATAAACGTGAGGCTTTAAGGCATGAGCTTATATAGCAAAGGAAAAGAGAAATAGAGTCAGCTTCAAGCCATAACAGAAAATAGTTTTCAATGAAACCAGAGCATAGGAAGTATATACTGGAGAATACCAATGAGAAATCTATTAAAAAGATTTCTCAAGAGTTAAATATAAAAGAAAGAAAGATAAGAAAATTCTTGGAAAAGGAGAGAAAAAAGACAAGACATACAGAGCCCGTAAAAGAAACTATAAGTCAGGCTAAAAAAGGGACTGTATTTGCAGCCATTGCTTTAATAGTAATCTTAGGCTTTGCTGTCTATGGCAATTCGCTCAATGGTAAATTTATCTGGGATGATGCGCATCTGGTAAGGAACAATGTATACATAAAAAACTGGTCTAACATACCAAAGATTTTTACCAGTAATATAATGGCAGGCGCTGGCAAAGAAAGTAGTTCTTACCGTCCGTTTCAAATGTTCACTTATATGATAGATTATTCCCTATGGAAACTAAATGCAAAAGGCTACCATTTCACTAATACTTTGTTGCATATTCTGGTAGCATTAAGTATCTATTGGTTGATTACTATTCTGTATAGAGACCATCTTCTTTCCCTATTTACCAGTATCCTCTTTGTAGTTCATCCCATCCATACTGAAGCAGTCGCCTATATCTCAGGCCGTTCAGATTCTTTAGCTGCTATTTTTATATTGCTCTGCTTTATCTTTTATATAAAAGGGCTACATACAGAAAGAGCAAGTTTTTATATCCTTATGATATTGACTTATATATTATCTCTTTTATCACGGGAAAACAGTTTGATTCTGCCGGCATTATTATTGCTTTACCACTATATTTTTAGAAAGAAATTTAAGCTCAAAAGGTTTTTACCAATATTAAGCGCTGCTTTTATCTATATTTTATTAAGACTAACCATTTTAAAAGAACTTCTTTCTCGTGTGCCCTCTTCTACCACTTTTTTTCAAAGGCTACCGGGCTCTTTTGTGGCTATAGTCAATTACATAAGACTCATAGTGTTCCCTTTTCATCTCCATATGGAATACGGGAATAAATTGTTTAGCCTTATCAATCCTAAAGCAATAGCAGGGATTCTGATAGTACTCGTTCTATTAATCTGTGCCCTGAGAGAAAGGAAGAGTAAGGGGTTAATTTTTTTCTCTATATCCTGGTTCTCCGTAGCATTGTTACCGGTATCTAACCTTTACCCTATTAATGCTTATATGGCTGAGCACTGGTTGTATGTTCCATCGATAGGATTTTTTCTCATTCTGGCAAAGGGCTTAAGTTCTCTATACAGGAGGAAAGATTCTCAAATTGTTACTATCGTATTTATCATAGGCTTAACGGGCTTTTATTCCTATTTGACCATCAGACAGAATGAGTATTGGAGAGAACCTGTAACTTTTTATAAGAGGACCTTAAAATATGCTCCAGATAGTTCAGGAGTATATTATAACCTTGGTAATAGATACTCCGATATTGGCAGAAAAGAAGAAGCTATGACCTCATATAGGAAAGCAATAGAAATTAATCCAAACCATGTAGATGCATATAATAACCTTGGTAATGTATATAACGATGTTGGCAAGAAAGAAAATGCCATAGCCTCATATAGGAAAGCAATAGAAATTAATCCAAACCATGTAGATGCATATTATAACCTTGGTAACAGATACTACGAGATTGGAAAGAAAGAAGATGCAATCACCTCATATAAAAAAGCAATAAATATCAACCCAGACCATGCAGATCCATATTATAACCTTGGTAATGTATATAACGGTATTGGCAAGAAAGAAAATGCCATAGCTTCATATAAGAAAGCAATAGAAATTAATCCA